>NZ_CAUQPH010000080.1:0-16582 GCF_963519925.1 uncultured Stenotrophomonas sp.
CGGTAGCGCCGGCCGTTGGCCGGCCCAAGGGGTATCGCACCGCGCGAGGGCCGGCCAACGGCCGGCGCTACCGGGTGAAGGTCGACCTTCACCCTTTGAACCGCAACCCCACGCCGGGCTCGGTGAACAGGTACCGCGAATCCAGCGCCGAATCGCCCAGCTTGTGGCGCAGCTTGCCCACCAGGATGCGCAGGTAATGCGTATCGTGCTGGTGGGTCGGCCCCCAGATCTCGGCCAGGATCTGCGGCTGCGTCACCACCCGGCCGGCGTTGCGCAGCAGCAGCGACAGCAACGCGTATTCCTTGCGGGTCAGCGCCACCGGTGCGCCGTCCAGGTGCACCTCGCGCCGGACCAGGTCGATATGCAGGTGGCCGTCGTCGAACTGCGGCAGCACCCCGTCGGCCGACACCGTGCGCGTGCGCAGCAACGCACGCACCCGCGCCATCAGTTCCTGGGTGCCGAACGGCTTGGTCACGTAGTCGTTGGCGCCGTTGTCCAGCGCCAGCACCTTCTCGGTTTCGCTGGCGCGCACGGTCAGCATGATCACCGGCACCTGGCTCCACTGGCGCAGCTCGGCCAGCACCTGGTGGCCTTCCATGTCCGGCAGGCCGATGTCCAGGATCACCAGGTCGGCACCTTCGCCGACCAGCTGCTCCAGCCCGTCCTGCCCGGTCGCCGCCTGCAGCACGCGGTAGCCCTGCGCGCGCAGGCTGATGTCGAGGAAGCGGCGGATCTGCGCTTCGTCGTCGATCACCAGCACGCGGGCCGGCGGCACACCATGGGAAGGGTCAGGATTCGTCGGGGTCATCGGCAGGGTGGGGTTGCAGCAGGGGCAGCGTGATGCGGATCAGGGTACCGCGTCCGTCGCGGCCCGGCAGCGCCTGCACGCTGCCGCCGTGCGCCCCGATCATGCCCTGGGTGATGGTCAGTCCCAGCCCGGTGCCATGCCGGCCGCGGTCGCCGCGTTCCACGCTGTAGAACATGTCGAAGATGCGCGCGCGTTCGTCGTCGGGAATGCCGGGGCCGGCGTCGAGCACATCGATGCGCAGCTCGCCGTCCACCCGCCGCGCCTGCACCTCCACCGCCGCGCCGGGCGGGGAGAACTTGGCCGCATTCTCCATCACGTTGAACACCGCCTGCTCCACCAGTGCCGGGTGCACCCAGATCGGCCCCAGCGTGTCGGGAATATCCAGCTGCAACCGCACGTCCGGCTGGTAACGCTGCAGGCGGCGCGCCGCCGAGCCCACCAGCTCGTCCACACCGATCCAGTCACGGTTGATCTTCAGCCCTTCGTGGCCCAGCCGGGTCATGTCCAGCAGGTTCTGGATGTAGCGATCCAGCCGCTCGCCCTCCACCAGGATGGTGTCGAGCAGTGCGCGGCGGTCGCTGGCGTCCATCGCATCGGCGTAACTGGACAGGCTGTCGGCCGAGCCGATCATCGCCGCCAGCGGCGAGCGCAGGTCGTGCGAGACCGACGACAGCAGTGCCGAACGCAGGCGTTCGGTCTCATTGCTCACGTGCGCCTTTTCCAGGTCGGCCACCAGCCGGGTGCGCAGTGCGGCCTGGGCAATGTCGTCCACCATCGCCTCGGCCAGCTGGCGCTGCTCCGGGGTCAGGCGCGGGGCGTTGCGCGGGAAGCGCATGCCGGCCACGCCGATGGCGCGCTCGTCGCCATCCAGCAGCGGCAGGAACCACCATTCCGCACCCGCCAGCGTGTCGGTGAAGCGGCCGCTGGGCTGGCCGTGGCGGTGCGCCCAGTCGGCCGCCGCCAGGTCGGTGTCGCCCGGCGCGGCACTGCCGCTGGTGCTGGTGTCGGCACCGATGCGCAACCACGCGGGCGCATCCAGCGCCTGCTCCAGCGCCTCGCGCCCGGCCTGCGCCACCGCTTCGTTGTTGGGGGCGCGGGTCAGTTGGCCCCCCAGCACCTGTCGCGCGTTCGCATGCCGGTTGGCCGCGCGCAGCGCCACCACCTGCATCCGCAGGCGCGAGGCCAGGCGCCCGGCCACCAAGGCCGCCACCAGGAACAGGAACACGGTGATCACGCCCTGGCGCGCGCTGATCGCAAAAGTGAAGCGGGGCGCGATGAAGAAGAAGTTGTAGGCCAGGAAGCACAGCGCTGCGGCCATCACCGCCGCACTGGTACGGCTGCGCGCGGCCACCACCACCACCGCCACGATGAACACCATCGACAGGTCGTACAGCCCCACCCAGCGCTCGGCCACCAGCGCCACCAGGCACGCCAGCGCGGTGGCGGTCAGTGCCAGCAGCGTGTCACGGCCGGTGCTCAGCGTGGGCATCGACAGCCCGTGCCGGCGCGCATGCGCGCGCGCCTGCGGGGTGCCGATGATGGTGATCTCGTAGTGCGCCCCGCGCTGGATCAGCTGCTGGGTCAGGGTGCGGTTGAGCATGCGCGCGAACGGCCGCTCCCGGGTACGTCCCAGCACCAGCGTGGAGACGCTGTTGTGTGCGGCATGGTCCAGCAGCGCGTCGGCAATGCTGGGCCCATGCAGCAGCTCCGCCTCGCCGCCCAGCCGCCGCGCCAGCGCGAAGGCCGCATCGATCTCGCGGCGGGTACTGTCGTCTTCGCGGCGGCGCTGCACCGTCACCACCGTCCAGGGCGCATCGCGGCGCTCGGCGATGCGCCGGCCCACGCGCACCAGGTACTCGCTCTGGCCGCCGCCGTCGATCGCCACCAGCACCCGCCGCCGCAACGGCAGGTTGCCCTCTCCGCGGGCGGCCCGCGTTTCGCGCAGGCTGGTGTCTACCCGGTCGGCCGCTTCCTGCATGGCCAGCTCGCGCAGCGCGGTCAGGTTGGCCGGCGAGAAGAACGCCTGCAGGGCCTGCGCGGCCTGTTCGGGCACGTACACCTTGCCCTGCTGCAGCCGCTCGATCAGCTCGCGCGGCGGCAGGTCCACCAGCACGATGTCGTGCAGCCGGTCCAGTACCGCATCGGGCACGGTCTCGCTGACCCGCACCCCGGTGATGCGCATCACCACGTCGTTGAGGCTTTCCAGGTGCTGGATGTTGAGCGTGGTCCAGACGTCGATGCCCGCGTCCAGGAGCTCCATCACATCCTGCCAGCGGCGTTCATGGCGGCTGCCGGGCACGTTGCGGTGGGCCAGTTCGTCCACCAGCACCAGCGCCGGGCGGCGGGCCAGCACTGCATCCAGGTCCATTTCCTGCAGCGCATGCTGCTGGTACTCGCGCTGCAGCAGTGGCAGCTGCGGCAGGCCCTCCAGCAGCGCCGACGTGTCGGCGCGGCCGTGGGTTTCCACCAGCCCCACCACCACGTCCACGCCCCTGCGCAGCTGCTCCTGCGCGCGGCCCAGCATGCTGTAGGTCTTGCCCACGCCCGGGGCGGCGCCCAGGAACACGGTGAGCTTGCCGCCGGCCTCGCGCTGCAGGCTTTCCACCAGTGCGTCGGCCTGTCGGGTGCGGGAGTCGGTCATGGGGGCAGAGTGTGCGCCGTTCGCTGGCAAGGCGACATCATCGCGCAGTCGTCTCCGCTGCGCCGGTTGCCGCCTTGTTGTTATTCAACCCGTCCAAGGCAAGGTTCAATGTCATCACGTTCACCCGGGGCTGCCCGAAAACGCCCCACTGCGGGCCCTGCGTATGCGCCTGCACCAGCGCCTGTACCTGCTCCACGCCCAGCCCGCGGTTGCCCGCCACCCGCTTGACCTGCACGGCCGCGGCGGCCGGCGACAGCTCCGGGTCCATGCCCGCGCCGGACTGGGTCACAAGATCACCGGGCACGTCGTCCACGGCGATGCCTTCGCGCGCTGCCACGGTCCGGGTCGCCTCGGCGACGCGTTCCTGCAGGGCAGGGTTGCTGCGCGCCAGGTTGCTGCCGGCGGCGGCCATGGGGTCGTAGTTGGCCGCCGACGGGCGCGCCTGGAAATAACCGTCGCCCACGAACGGCTGTGCCACCAGGCGCGAGCCGCGCACCTGGTGGTTGTCCAGCAGCAGGCTGCCTTCGGCCTGCACGGGGAACAACGCGGCACTGATGCCGGTGGTGGCCACGGCATACGCCAGGCCGAGCAGCAGCAGGCTGGCTACGCCCAGGCCGAGGGCCGGGCGCAGCGCACCGCTGTGCTGCAGTGACACCGGAGTGGCGGCGCGCGCACGCGCCGGGCGGGAAAGCGAAGCAGCAGCGGAGCGGTTCATGCGCCAAATACCGAGAAGAGGAAGAGGTCGATCAGCTTGATGGCCGCGAACGGCAGCAGCACGCCACCCAGCCCGTACACCAGCATGTTCCGGCGCAGCAGCGCGGTGGCCGTGGCCGGGCGGAAGCGCACGCCACGCAGGGCGAGCGGAATCAGTGCCGGAATCACCAGGGCGTTGAAGATCAGCGCCGCCAGCACCGCGTTGCGCGGGCTGGACAGGTGCATCACGTTCAACGTGGCCATCGCCGGCAGCGTCGCGGCGAACAGCGCCGGCAGGATCGCGAAGTACTTGGAGACGTCGTTGGCCAGCGAGAACGTGGTCAGCGCACCGCGCGTGATCAGCTGCTGCTTGCCCACTTCCACCACCGCCAGCAGCTTGGTCGGGTCCGAATCCAGGTCCACCATGTTGCCGGCTTCCTTGGCCGCCTGGGTGCCGGAGTTCATCGCCAGGCCGATGTCGGCCTGGGCCAATGCGGGCGCGTCGTTGGTGCCATCGCCCACCATCGCCACCAGCCGTCCACCGGCCTGCTCGGCGCGGATCCGGGCCAGCTTGTCTTCCGGGCGCGCTTCGGCGATGTAATCGTCGACGCCGGCCTCGGCGGCAATCGCCGCAGCCGTGAGCGGGTTGTCGCCGGTGATCATCACCGTGCGGATGCCCATCGCGCGCAGCTGGGCGAACTTCTCGCGCATGCCGTGCTTGACCACGTCGCTCAGTTCGATCACACCCAGGATGTAGCGGCCCTCGCACACCACCAGTGGCGTGGCGCCGTTGCGCGCTACCTGTTCCACGCGTCCGGACAGCTCGGCCGGTACCGTGCCACCGAGCTCACGCACGTAGGCGGTGATCGCGTCCGACGCGCCCTTGCGGATGCGTCGACCACCCTCCAGGTCCACGCCGGACATGCGGGTCTGCGCGGTGAATGCCAGATAGTCCGCGCGGTCGGGCTCAGCGGTGCTGCAGCCCTGCTCACGCGCCAGCCGCACCACCGATTTGCCTTCCGGGGTCGGGTCGGCCAGCGAAGAGAGCAGGGCGGCTTCGCGCAGCTGGGTCGCATCGATGCCGGCCAGCGCGTGGAACTGGGTCGCCTGGCGGTCGCCGTGGGTGATGGTGCCGGTCTTGTCCAGCAGCAGCACGTCCACATCGCCGGCCACTTCAACCGCCTTGCCCGACTTGGCCAGGATGTTGGCGGCCAGCGCACGGTTCATGCCGGCAATGCCGATAGCCGGCAGCAACCCGCCAATGGTGGTCGGAATCAGGCACACCAGCAGCGCGATCAGCAGCAGCGGATCCACCTGCACGCCGACGAATGCGCCAATGGCCGGCAGCGTGGCCACCACGACCAGGAAGGTCAGCGTCATCGCCGCCAGCAGCAGGGTCAGCGCCACTTCATTGGGGGTCTTCTGCCGGTTGGCGCCCTCCACCAGCGCGATCATCCTGTCCAGGAAGCTGTGTCCGGGCTCGGCGGTGATCTTCACGATGATCTGGTCGGACAGCACCTTGGTGCCGCCGATCACGCCGCTGCGGTCGGTGCCGGCTTCGCGCAGCACCGGGGCCGATTCACCGGTCACCGCCGCTTCGTTGATGGTGGCCAGGCCCTGCACGATCTCGCCATCGGCCGGCACCAGCTCGCCGGCACTGACGATCACGTGGTCGCCCGGGCGCAGCTCGGCGGCGGGCACCTGGGTTTCACCGGCCCCGGCATGCGCCGCGGCCAGGCGGCGCGCGCTCAGGTCCTGCCGTGCACGCCGCAGCGACGCTGCCTGGCCACGGCCGCGCGCTTCTGCCACCGCCTCGGCGAAGTTGCCGAACAGCACGGTCAGCAGCAGGATCGCGGTCACGGCCAGGCCGAAGCCCAGCGGTGCGTTGCCGGTCAGGGTCACCAGCAGGCTCACCAGCGTGCCCACCATCACCACCGCCATCACCGGACTGTGCAGCAGGTGGCGCGGCGACAGTTTGATCACCGCATCGCGCAGCGCCCGGCGCAGGCCGGCGCCATCGAGCAGGCGCGGGCGGCGCGGGGAAGTTGCATTCAAGGGATAGGTACTCATGGTCTCGCGTCTCAGTGCAGCGTCAGCGACAGGTGGTCGGCAACCGGGCCCAGCACCAGCGCCGGCATGAACTGCAATACGGTCAGGATGACGATCAGCGCGATCAGGGTCAGCGCGAAGGTCGGCGTTTCAATCTGCAGGGTGCCTGCCGATTCCGGCGCGCGGCGCTTGGCGGCGAGCTGCGCGCAGACGATCAGCGGAATCACCAGCACCGGGTAGCGGCCCAGCAGCAGTACCAGCGTGCAGCTCAGGTTCCACCACGGCGTGGCGTCGCCCAGTCCTTCGAAGCCGGAGCCGTTGTTGGCGAACGCCGACACGTACTCGTAGAACACCTGGCTGACCCCATGGAACGCCGGATTGGAGGTGCCGGTGATCGACGGAATGGCCAGGGTGATCGCGGTGAAGGCCAGGATGGTGATTGGCTGCAGCAGGACCAGCAGCGCCAGCAGTTTCACCTGCGGGGTTTCCAGCTTGCGGCCGAGCAGCTCCGGGGTGCGCCCGGTCATCAGCCCGGCCAGGAACACGCCCAGCAGCAGGTACACGATGAACTGCTGCAGGCCGCAGCCGATGCCGCCCCAGATCGCGTTGACCAGCATGTTCACCATCGGTACCGCGCCGGCCAGCGGACTCAGCGAGTCGTGCATGCCGTTGACCGAGCCGTTGGAGACCTGGGTGGTGACGGCCGCCCACAGGCCGGTGCCATCGGCACCGAAGCGCACTTCCTTGCCTTCCATCAGCAGCGGGCTGCCGGCGGTGGCCGAATGGCCTTCCAGCCACACCGTGGCCGCCACCGATACGCTGGACATCGCCAGCATGCAGGCGAATACCAGCCCGGCCAGGCGCTTGCGCCCGGTAAACGCGCCGAGCATGAACACCACCGCGATCGGGATCAGCAGGATGCCGATCAGCTCCAGCGCGTTGGACAGCGGGGTCGGGTTTTCCAGCGGCATGCTGCTGTTCGGGCCATACCAGCCGCCGCCATTGGTGCCCAGCTGCTTGGCCGCCACCATCGCGGCCACCGGGCCCAGCGGCAGCTTCTGGGTTTCCATGCCGGACGCGGCATCGATCGGCGTTGCCACCGGACCGGCGGCCAAGGTCGAAGGCACGCCCTGGCTGGTCAGCAGCACCGCCCACAGCAGGCACAGCGGCAGCATGAAGCGCACGCAGGCCCGCACCACGTCGGCGTAGTAGTTGCCTACGTCGATGCGCTGGTCGGCCGGTCGCGTGGCCTCCTCGGCGTCGGCGTCCGGCACCTTGCCGAACAGCGCGCGCAGGGTGGCCACCACCAGCGCCAGGCCCATCATCGGGGTCACCACCTGCAGGCCGGTGATCGCGGTCATCTGCGCGAAGTAGGACAACTGCGCCTGGCCGGAATAGTGCTGCTGGTTGGTGTTGGTGAGGAACGACACCATGGTGTGCAGCGCCGTATCCCAGCGCATGTTCGGGATCTGGTCGGGGTTGAACGGCAACCACGCCTGGGTCATGAACACCGCCTGCACCAGCACGGCGATCACCAGGTTGCTGAGCAGGAAGGCGCCCACATAGCCTCGCCAGGACATGCCCCGCACCGGGTCAACGCCCAGCACGCGGTACAGCGGTTTTTCAATCCAGGCGAACAGCGCATCGCCGCGCATCGGCCCACCGCGCATCACCCGGGCCAGGTACAGCCCAAGTGGAAAGGCCAGCACGATGCTGGCCAGCAGGATCAACAGGATCTCGGTCATGGTCGGCTCCGGTCAGAACTTTTCGGGCGCAAGCACGACGTACAGCAGGTAGGCGGCGGCAACGAACACCAGCACCCCGCACACCAGCGACAGCCAGGCAGGCAGGGTAGGGCTCGCCGCGGCAGCGGCGGCAACAACAGGCAAGGTCAGGCTCATGGGACGTCCAGGTGGAACCACTCCACGTCAGGGCGCCATCGTGATCCTGGCCGGCGTAAAGGCTCCACGCCCGCCCGCCCGTCAACCCATAAAAAGAGCATAAAAAAAGGTTCACCGACGCAGGTCGGCAAACCTTGGGGAAACGCATTGATCCGGTAGCGCCGGCCGTTGGCCGGCCCTCATGGACTTCTACCCGCGCGGATCGCTCGAAACACCCTTCAACAACCGGTACCGCTGCAGGGTCTCCTCGATCTCGACGTCCAGCGCCCGGCGCTGTTCCACATACGAGGCTTGCATGCGCTTCTGCGCCACCAGCTCGGCATGGCGCCGGCGGATGTCGTCGGCCTGCTTGGGCAGGACCGGCTGGCCGGTCAGTTCGCGGTCGCCCGCGCTGCCCAGCAGCGTCACCAGCGCATCGCGCAGGCTGGCCACGTTGTAGCTGGCGGTGTTCACGTTGTTGTCCAGGATCCCGGTGCGTTCGACGAACACCCGGCGCAGGTCGGCCTCGTTCTCATACGTGGACAGCATCGCCTGCTCGGTCCGCTTGCGGGTTTCCTCGGCGGCCAGGTCCAGCTGCGCCTGCGCCGCCGCAACGGCGGCATCGGCGCGCTCTTCCTGGGTCAGGGTGCGCTCCACGCCACCGCGGCGCAGGCCGCTGTTGACGCTGAATTCCTCGCGCGCGCTGTTCACCGCTTCCTGCGGCAGCGCGTCGCTGCAGATGCGCTCACTGCCCTTGTTCCAGCAGTACAGCTTCTTCGACTTGGCGTCGCTGCTGCTGCTTCGCTGCGCCTGTGCGGTCACCACGGGCGCGGCCAGCAACAGGCCAAGGACGGTGAACGTGGCAATCCTGGACATGGGAGCCCCCTGCTCTCAACGCGTAGGACGGCTGCCGTAGCGGGACCGGTAGTCCTCCAGCGGCTGCCGGTACCCGACAAGTTCCGGATTTCCGGAGGCAAAATCAAGCAGGTCGCCCAACGTGGCCACGGCCACCACCGGAATGCCGGCCTCTTCGGCCACGGCCTGGGCCGCCGAACGGCGGTCCTGCTCGGACGCGATCTCCTGCCGGTCCAGCGCCACCACGATACCCGCGGGGGTACCGCCGGCCTGCTTGATGATCTCCAGCGCTTCGCGGATGGCGGTGCCGGCGGTGATCACGTCGTCCACGATCAGCACGCGCTTGCCGTTCATGTCCGCACCGATCAGGTTGCCGCCCTCACCATGGGCCTTGGCCTCCTTGCGGTTGAAGCTCAGCGGCAGGTCGCGGCCGCGCTGGGCGAACTCGCAGGCGGTGGCGGTGGCCAGCGGAATGCCCTTGTAGGCCGGGCCGAACACCACATCGAACTTCAGTCCGGTGGCTTCCACCGCATCGGCGTAGCAGGCGGCCAGCTGGACCATGCGGGCGCCGGAATCGAAACGGCCGGCATTGAAAAAGTACGGGCTCAGGCGGCCCGACTTGAGGGTGAACTGGCCAAAACGCAGCGCATCGGCGGTCAGGGCCAGCTGCAGGAAACGGTGACGGTGGTCGCTCATCTGAAGCTCTATTCAATTCTCTTGGAGCGCAGATGCTAATGCATCCCCGCCAATTCAGGCTCGTGACCCCCCGCCGCAGGCCCTGCAACGGCCGGATCCGGCCAGCCGATCGGCAGGGCAACCCGGTATGCTTTGGCGGTTATCGCTCCAGACCCGGGTCAGCATGCGCATCATCAGTTTCAACGCCAATGGCATCCGTTCCGCCGCCACCAAGGGATTTCTCGAATGGTTCCGCGCCCAGGACGCCGACGTGCTGTGCATCCAGGAGACCAAGGCGCAGGAAGACCAGCTGACCGACCCGATGTTCCGCCCGGACGGCCACCACTGCTTCTACCGTGACGCAATCACCAAGAAGGGCTACAGCGGCGTGGCCATCTACAGCAAGCGCGAGCCCGACCAGGTCATCACCTCGCTGGGCTGGGCGCCGTTCGACGACGAAGGCCGCTACATCGAGGCGCGCTACGGCAACCTCAGCGTGGTCTCGTTCTATATCCCCTCCGGCAGCTCGGGCGACCTGCGCCAGGGCTTCAAGTACGAAGTGATGGAATGGCTGCGCCCGATCCTGGCGCAGTGGCTGGCCAGCGGTCGCGACTACGTGCTGTGCGGGGACTGGAACATCGTGCGCTCGGCGCTGGACATCCGGAACTGGAAATCCAACCAGAAGAACTCCGGCTGCCTGCCGCCCGAGCGCGACTGGCTCAACGGCCAGTGCGTCGACGCCGGCCAGGCGCTGGACGTCGCCGGCGGCCAGGGCTGGACCGACGCCTACCGCCTGCTGCACCCCACCGGCGAGGACTACACCTGGTGGAGCAACCGCGGCGCGGCCCGGGCCAACAACGTGGGCTGGCGCATCGACTACCAGTTCGTCAGCCCCGGCCTGCGCGACCGCCTGCGCAGCTGCTCGATCTACCGCGATGAGCGCTTCTCCGACCATGCCCCGTTCACGGTGGACTACGCCCCATGAGTGACCTGCCCGCCGCCAAGACCCGCCGCCCCTGGCAGCGGGTGCTGGCCAACCTGCGCGAGCGCAAGGTGTTGGCCATGCTGCTGCTGGGCTTCAGCTCCGGCCTGCCGATCTACCTGGTGGGCAACACGCTCGGCTTCTGGATGCGCAAGGAAGGCATCGAGCTGAGCACGATTGGTTTCCTGTCGTGGGTGGGGCTGGCCTACACCCTGAAGTTCCTGTGGGCGCCGGTAGTGGATCGCACCGACGCCCCCGGCTTTGCCTGGCTGGGGCGTCGGCGCGGCTGGATGCTGCTGTCGCAGATCGTAGTGGCTGCCGGCCTGGTCGGCATGGCCGTGGTGCAGCCCAAGGGCGGCCAGCTGCTGTTCCTCGGCCTGGCCTGGGAACATGTCGCCGTGTTCGGGGTGATGGCGGTGATCGTGGCGTTCGCCTCGGCCACCCAGGACATCGTGATCGACGCCTGGCGGATCGAAAGTGCGTCCAACAGCGAGCAGCTCGGCCTGCTCACCTCCTCGTCGGCGCTGGGTTACCGCACCGCGCTGCTGGTGACCGATGCGCTGATCCTGCTGATCGCCGCCCGGGTAGGCTGGCAGGTGTCCTACGAAATCATGGCCGCGCTGATGGCGGTCGGCGTGGTGGCGGTGGTCACCGCGCGTGAGCCGGCGCGCGCCGTCGCTGCTGCGCAGGCCCAGCAGGCCCCCCTGTGGACCCCGCGCGGCCTGTTCGACGCCGTGGTCGGCCCGTTCGTAGCCTTCGTCCGCGAACACCGCAGCGGCGCGATCCTGATCCTGGTGGCCATCAGCGTTTACCGCATGGCCGATTTCATCATGGGCCCCATGGCCAACCCGTTCTACGTGGACCTGGGCCTGAGCGAAGACACGGTCGGCGCCGTGCGCGGCTCGGTGGGGCTGGTCGCCACCTTCTTCGGCATTGCCGCGGCCGGGCTGGTTTCGGTGCGCTGGGGCGTGCTGGTCACCCTGGTGGTCGGCGCCGTGCTGGGCCCATGCTCCAACCTGGCCTTTGCCTGGTTGGCCTATGTGGGCCCGGACGCCACCCATTTTGCTGCGGCCATGGCCATCGACAACTTTGCGGGCGGGTTTGCCGGCACCGCGTTGATCGCCTACATGTCCAGCCTGACCAACATCGGCTACACCGCCACCCAGTACGCCCTGCTCAGCTCGTTCTATGCCATGCCCGGCAAGGCCCTCAAGGGACTGTCCGGATGGGCGGTGCAGTCGCTGGCGCAGGGCCGCACCCTGCTGGAGGGGTACGCGCTGTTCTTCATCGGTACCGCGTTGATCGCCATCCCGGTTGTCATCCTGTGCGCCCTGCTCATCGTCCAGCAGCGCCGTCACCTGCGCACAGCGCCCTGACCGGTGCTTGCCCGCGCCCCCGGGCTGGGCCATCATCGAGCCCGTTGTACCGTGGGGGCGGTGCGTTGCCATCGGGGGAAAACACATGGCTGACCTAGTGCTGCGCGACCTGGATCCGCTGCTCAGCGAGCGCATCCGCCGGGTGGCGGTCGCGCGCGGCTGGACCCGTGAGCACACCTGCGTGGTCCTGCTGGAACAGGGCCTGTTCGCCAGTGAACTGGAGGTCCGCAGCGGCTTCCACGACCCCGAAGTGAATGCCCTGGCCGACGCGATTGCGGCGCTGCAGGCGCTGCCGGATGTAAAGGCGTTCTAGCCAGCACCCCTCAAGCGGGGTGAATCGCCCCCAGGATCCGCGGCCCGCGCGCCCCGGTCACGCTGGGCAGGTTGCCCGGCAACCCCTGCAGCGTCCGGTGCGCCAACCACGCAAACCCCATCGCCTCCAGGTAGTCCGGGTCCAGCCCGTGCACCGCACTGGATTCGACCACCACCCCGGGCAACCGCGCGCTGAGTCGCCGCAGCAGCTGCGCGTTGCGCACCCCGCCGCCGCACACCAGCACGCGGCCGGCGTCCGGCAGGTGGGTCAGCAGGGCGTCTGCCACCGTCGCCACCGTCAACTCCAGCAGGGTCGCCTGCACATCGGCCGGCGCGCGCTGCCGCTCGCCCAGTGCCGCCTCGGCCCACGCCAGATGGAACTGCTCGCGACCGGTGCTCTTCGGCGGCGGCAGCGCGAACCACGGATCGGCCTGCCAGCGCGCCAGCAGGTCCCCATCCACCTGGCCACTGGCCGCAAACGCGCCGTCGGCATCGAAGGGAATCCCGCGATGCCGCTCGCACCATGCATCCATCAGCGCATTGGCCGGACCGGTATCGAAGCCGCGTGGCGTGCCCTCGCGCGGAATCAGGGTCAGGTTGGCGATCCCGCCCAGGTTCAACACCGCCCGGTCTTCATCGGCCGTGCCCAGCATCGCCAGGTGGAAGGCCGGCATCAGTGGCGCCCCATGGCCGCCGGCGGCCACATCGCGGCGGCGGAAGTCGGCCACGGTGGTGATGCCCGTCAGTTCTGCAATGCGGTTCGCATCGCCCAGCTGGCAGGTAAAGGCCGGGTCGGCCAGTGGCCGATGGCGCACCGTCTGCCCGTGCGAGCCGATCGCCCGCACCTGCGTGGGGTCCAGCCCGGCTTCCTGCAGCAGGCGGTTGGCCGCAGCGGCGAAGGCAATGCCGATCTGCGCATCGATCCGCCCCAGCGTATCCAGTGAGCCCAGCTCGCCGCCTTCGCCCAGCGCCACCAGCTCGGCGCGCGTGGCCGGATCCCAGGCATGGGTCAGGCCCTGCACGAAGCGGCAACCGCCCTCCGCCGGGAACTGCACCAGCGCGGCATCGATGCCATCGGCGCTGGTGCCGGACATCAGGCCCAGGTAGAGCGGGGTAGTGGGATCAGCTGCGGTCATGGCCAGGCGCTTGAACAGGGTGCGTGCAGCTTCCGCGCAACCTGTCGCCGCCGTCAATGCGCGCGCCATGGCGGCGCGCGCTGCAGCGGAGCGCGATCAGCCGCGGTTGCCCTTGCCGGGCTTGGCAGTGCTGGCCGTCGTGGTGGCGGCCGCATCGGCGCCCGGCGCCGGGCTGGCGTCGGCGTAGATCAGCTTCTCCATGCCCTGGATGCGCGCCAGCGCCGGGGCGGTCTGGGCGCGGAAGGCGACCAGCTCGCTGCCCTTCAGCGGCTCCGGCGGCGGCATCGTCACCGACAGCGGATTGCGGTGCACGCCATTGACGCGGAACTCGTAGTGCAGGTGCGGGCCGGTGGCCAGGCCGGTCGACCCCACGTAGCCGATCACCGTGCCCTGTTCCACGCGCTGCCCGGTCTTGATCTTGCCAAACCGCGACATGTGCCCGTACAGCGTCGTGTGGCCACGGCCATGGTCCAGGATCACCACGTTGCCGTAGCCGCGCTGGGTGCCGGCGAACTGCACGCGCGCGTCGCCGGCAGCCATGATCGGCGTACCCGTGCGTGCGGCGTAGTCCACGCCCTTGTGCATGCGCATCTTGCCCAGCACCGGGTGCTTGCGCGCACCGAAGGTGGAGCTGAGGCGGGCGAACGGAATCGGCATGCGGATGAAGCTCTTCTTCAGCGGGCGGCCGCTCACGTCGAAGTACTCGGACTTGCCGTTGCGGTCGAAGCGGAAGCCGCTGTAGGTCTTGCCGCCCGAAGTGAAGGTCGCGGCCAGGATCTTGCTGGTGTCCACCTTCTCGCCTTCGCGCCAGGTTTCATCCATCACCACGCTGAAGCGATCGCCCGGCTGCAGGTCCTTGGAGAAGTCGATGTCGTACTTGAAGATCTCGTCGGTCATCGTCGCGATCGCCGACGGCGACAGCCCGGCCTTGCGCGCCGCCGCATACAGCGAACTGGTGATCTCGCCGCTGGTCACCACCCGGCGGGTGGAGCTCTCGCGCTTGCTCACCTTCTCGGTGATCTTGCCGTCGTTGAGGCTCAGCTCCACGCGGTTGTCGCTGTCGCGGTCGTAGCGGATCGTGCGCAGCTCGCCGGAGAGCGGCAGGTCGAAGCCGATTTCCGTGCCGGGGCGCAGCTTGACCAGCGAATCGCGCACGCCGGGGTGGTCCAGCACCTGGTGCATCACCGTGGCCGGAATGCCGGCTTCGTCGAACAGGTCGCTCAGGGTCTGGCCGCGCTGCACGCGCAGTACCTGCCAACTGTCGCCCGGCACCTGCTTGATGCGCTCCTGCGACAGCGGCGGCAAGGGCAGGGCGAGGGTGGAATGACTGACCGCGTAGGGCGATTCGATGGTGTGCGAGAAGCCCGGCACGATCGTGGCCACCAGCGCGCCGATGGTGGCGAACAGGCTGGCATGCATCCAGTGGCGGCGGGTCCAGCGTTCGTTGAACGCCGCGGGAAGATGCTGGCGGAGCCTACGATGCAGGGCCGTGTCGTGAAGGACGTGAAGGCGTTCCTTGAAGCGCTGCTTGCGCGCGCGGCCTTGATCGGTATTCAGCATTGTTATCGTGTTCCTGGCTGACCCGGATCGCGGGCCCAAACGTCGGTAACATAGACAGGTATAAATATCGCGTCAAACCCTTGTGCCTATTGGCTTTTGTGAAGCGCTTGCGGTTAACTTGTACTTAACGTCATTCATGTAAATAAGGCATTGCCGGGAGTTGCACGTGTCCTCGATTGAACAAGCCCTTGCCCAGCTCGGCCGTGGTGCCGACGAAATCCTCAAGATCGAGGAGCTGGCCCAGCGGCTGGAAAGCGGCCGCCCGCTGCGGGTCAAGGCCGGTTTCGACCCCACCGCCCCGGACCTGCACCTGGGCCACACCGTGCTGCTGAACAAGCTGCGCCAGTTCCAGGACCTCGGCCACCAAGTCATCTTCCTGATCGGCGACTTCACCGGCATGATCGGCGACCCCTCGGGCAAGAACGTCACCCGCAAGCCGCTCAGCAAGGACGACGTGCTGGCCAACGCGCGCACCTATGAAGAGCAGGTGTTCAAGGTGCTGGACCGCGAAAAGACCGAAGTGCGCTTCAATTCCGAGTGGTTCGGCAAGATGGGCGCGGCGGACATGATCCGCCTGGCCGGACAGCACACCGTGGCGCGCATGCTCGAGCGCGACGACTTCGCCAAGCGTTACGCCGCCCAGCAGTCCATCGCCCTGCACGAGTTCCTGTACCCGCTGGTGCAGGGCTACGACTCGGTGGCCCTGGAGGCGGACGTCGAACTGGGCGGCACCGACCAGAAGTTCAACCTGCTGATGGGCCGTGGCCTGCAGGAGCACTACGGGCAGAAGCCGCAGATCGTGCTGACCATGCCGCTGCTGGAAGGGCTGGACGGCGTGGCCAAGATGTCCAAGTCGCTCAACAACTACATTGGTATCAGCGAACCGGCGATCGACATGGTGACCAAGACCATGAAGATCGGCGACGACCTGATGTGGCGCTGGATCGAGCTGCTGTCGTTCGACATCAGCCAGGCCGAGGCGGTCAGCCTGCGCGAACAGGTGGCCGCGGGCACCCTGAACCCGCGTGAGGTCAAGCTGCGCCTGGCCCGCGAACTGACCACCCGCTTCCATGACGCCGACGCCGCCGAGCTGGCCATTGCCGGCTGGAATGCCGCCGTGACCGGGCAGGGCGACGTGACCCTGCTGCCGCTGCAGGAAGTAGCGATTCCCGCCGAAGGCCTGCGGATCGGTGCCCTGCTTACCGCTGCCGGGCTCACCCCGAGCAATTCCGAGGCCTCCCGCAAGCTCAAGGAGCGTGCGGTGAAGGTCGACGGCGCAGTGGTGGAGGACGCGCAGCAGCTGTTCGTGCCCGGCTTTGAAGGACTGTTGCAGGTCGGCAAGCGCAACTTCGCCCGTGTCCTGTTGGTGGCCGCCTAAGCGCCACAAGGGTTTCGCGCCTTCGGGCGCGGAGCCAGCATGAATGAATGCACAGAACCGTGAAAAAAAGTCATGCACCCCCTTCACAAACAGGCCGGATGGGGACATACTTTCCCTCCGCCGACGCAGGGGCCACCGCAAGGCGGCAACCGCGAAGGAACAGGACTTCAACTTCTTCGAAAGAAGGTGTTGACGGAAACGAAAAGCCTGACATAATAGGCGGCTCGCTTCGACGAA
>NZ_CAUQPH010000081.1:0-16399 GCF_963519925.1 uncultured Stenotrophomonas sp.
GCCGTTGGCCGGCCCACGCCATCCCGAGGGCCGGCCAACGGCCGGCGCTACTGTCGTTTCACCTGTCAGCCATTCATGCCGTTGTGGCGCAGCAACGCGTCCACGTTCGGCGCACGCCCGCGGAACGCGGCGAAGTTCTCCGCCGCACTGCGGCTGCCGCCGCGCGACAACACTTCATCGCGGAAGCGCCTGCCGGTTTCGGCCACCTGCTCCGGCGCTTCCTCGAACGCCGCATACGCATCGGCGCTGAGCACCTCGGCCCACTTGTAGCTGTAGTAGCCCGCCGCGTACCCGCCCGCGAAAATGTGGCTGAACTGGTGGGGGAAGCGATTCCACTCCGGCGGGCGATTCACCGCCACCTCGTCGCGCACGCGTTCCAGCAGCTGCAGCACGCTGTCCTGGGTCGGGTCGAAACTGCTGTGCAGCTGCATGTCGAACAGCGCGAATTCCAGCTGGCGCACGGTGAACATGCCGCTCTGGAAATTACGTGCGGCCAGCATGCGGTCGAACAGCGCGCGCGGCAGCGGTTCGCCACTGTCCACGTGCGAGGTCATCTGCTGCACACGGTCCCACTCCCAGCAGAAGTTCTCCATGAACTGGCTCGGCAGCTCCACCGCGTCCCATTCCACCCCGTTGATGCCGGCCACGCCCAGCTCGCCGATACGGGTGAGCAGCTGGTGCAGGCCATGCCCCATTTCATGGAACAGCGTGGTCACTTCGTTGTGGCTGAAGGTCGATGCCCTGCCCTCGGCGCCCTTGCCGAAATTGCACACCAGGTACACCAGCGGCGTCTGTACGCCCTGCGCGGTCTCGCGACGGTTGCGGCAGTCGTCCATCCACGCCCCGCCGCGCTTGCCTTCGCGCGCGTACAGGTCCAGGTAGAACTGGCCGACCAGCGCGCCCTGCGCGTCTACCACGCGGAAGAAGCGCACGTCCGGGTGCCACACCGGCGCCTGGTCCGGCTGCACCTGCAGTCCGTAGAGGCGGTGGATGACGTCGAACAGGCCTGCGAGCACCTTCGGCTCGGTGAAATACTGCTTCACTTCCTGCTCGGAATAGCTGTAGCGCGCCTGCTTCAGCTTTTCCGCGGCGAAGGACAGGTCCCAGGCTTCCAGCGCCGGCAGGCCAAGCGCGTCGCGGGCGAAGTCCTCCAGCTCGGCACGGTCGCGCCGGGCATACGGCTTGGCGCGCGCAGCGAGGTCGCGCAGGAAGCCGAGCACCTGCGGTGCGTCGTCGGCCATCTTGGTGGCGATGGAGTATTCGGCATAGCTGGCAAACCCCAGCAGCGCGGCCAGCTCGGCGCGCAGCGCCAGGATCCGGTCGATGTTCGCGCTGTTGTCCAGCTTCGCGTCGCCCAATTCGGAGGCGCGCAGCGCGTTGGCGCGGTACAGCGCCTCGCGCAGCGGGCGATGTTCGGCGTAGGTCTGTACCGGCAGGTAGCACGGCATCTGCAGGGTAAGCTTCCAGCCCGGCAGCTCGGCCTTTTCGGCGGTGGCGCGGGCGGCGGCCACCACGTCTTCGGGCAGGCCTGCCAGCTCGCTGCGGTCTTCCACGTGCAGCGACCAGGCGTCGGTGGCATCGAGCACGTTCTGCGAGAACGTCGCCGACAGCGCCGAGAGTTCTTCGCGGATCGCGCTGTAGCGGGCCTTGCCGGCGTCATCCAGTTCGGCACCGCCGAGGCGGAAATCGCGCAGTGCGTTGTCCAGCACCTTGCGCCGGGCCGGGTCGTACTGCGCCGCTTCCGGGCTTGCCGCGAGCGCGCGGTACTGCTGGAACAACGCCAGGTTCTGGCCCAGGGCACTGCCGAACCGGGTCACCTTGGGCAGGTTGCTGTTATAGGCCTCGCGCAGCTCCGGGGTGTTGACCACCGCCTGCAGGTGGCCGACCTGGCCCCATGCGCGCCACAGGCGCTCGGTGGCATCGTCGAGCGGTTCGACGAACGTGGCCCAGCTGACCGGCTGCACGGTCTCGGCCGCCTTCACCGCCGCTTCCGCCTCGGCCAGCAGGGTATCGATGGCCGGACCGACATGCGCGGGCTGGATCGCATCGAAACGGGGCAGGCCGGAAAAATCGAGCAGGGGGTTGGCGGGGGTCACAGGCATCTCCAGGCAACGGGGCCGCGTGCGCGGCGTTCCCTCACCATATGGCACTGGGTCCGGCCGGTCACAAGGCCTGGCCGCCACGGGTTCGTGGCGGTTCACCCGCCAGCCTGGCTCAGTACAGGGCTTCCAGCGCAGCGCTGGGCAGCTCGGGCAGGCCCTGCCCGGCCACGGCCCTGGCGATCACCGCGTCGGCCTGGTCCACGTCGATGCCCTGCCGCGGATACCAGTCAGGGTTGTAATAGCTGTGCGCGTAACGCTCGCCGCTGTCGCACAGGATGGTCACGATCGAACCGCCGCGCCCCGCCGCGCGCATGCGCTCGGCCGCGTGCAGCACGCCGATGAAGTTGGTCCCGGTGGAACCGCCCACGCGGCGCCCCAGCTGCCGGCTGACATGGCGCATCGCAGCCAGGCTGAGCGCGTCGGGCACCTTCACCATCGCATCGACGCTGGTGGGAATGAAACTGGATTCCACCCGTGGTCGGCCGATGCCTTCCACCCGCGAGCCGCCGTTGCAGGTCAGCTCGCGCCATGGCTCGCCGGCCAGGGCCGCACGATAGCCATCGAAGAACACCGACACTTCCGGGTCCGCGCACAGGATGCGGGTGTCATGCCGGCGGTAGCTGACATAGCGGCCTAGGGTGGCAGCGGTGCCGCCGGTGCCGGGGCTGCACACGATCCATTCCGGTATCGGGTGCGGCTCTTCCGCCATCTGCTTGAAGATGGATTCGGCGATGTTGTTGTTGGCGCGCCAGTCGGTGGCACGCTCGGCGTAAGTGAACTGGTCCATGAAATGGCCGCCGGTTTCCTGCGCCAGCCGTTCCGACGCGCCATTGAGGCCGCAGGCGCGCTCGACCAGGTGGCAGCGGCCGCCGTGGAATTCGATCGCGGCGATCTTTTCCGGCGAGGTGCTGGCCGGCATCACCGCGATGAACGGCAGCCCCAGCAGGCGGGCAAAGTACGCCTCGGATACGGCGGTGGACCCGCTGGAGGCCTCGATCACCGGGCGCCCCTCGCGCAGCCAGCCATTGGCCAGCGCATACAGGAACAGCGAACGCGCCAGGCGGTGCTTCAGGCTGCCGGTCGGATGGCTGGATTCATCCTTGAAGTACAGCTCGATGCCCGGGTGCCCCGGCAGGTCCATCGGAATCAGGTGGGTGTCGGCCGAGCGGTTGAAATCGGCTTCGATCTTGCGGATGGCGGCGGCCACCCATTCACGCTGAGACATGTCGAGGACGGGCCTGGAAGATGCAGCATTCTACGTCGCCTTGCCGCCGCCCCGCTAAAATGAACGGCCAGCCGCGTTGCGCGGCCCTCCACAGGATCCCCCATGAGCCTTGCGTCCCTGCAGTCCCAGCCCGGCGTGGCCGCCCAGCCGCCGGCCGAAACCACCGGTTTTGTTTTCAACCACACCATGCTGCGGGTGAAAGATGCCGCCGCGTCGCTGGATTTCTATACCCGCGTGCTCGGCTTCCGCCTGCTCGACCAGCGCGATTTCCCCGAAGCCGAGTTCAGCCTGTATTTCCTGGCCCTGCTGCCGGCCGGCACCCAAGTGCCTGAAGAAGACAGCGCGCGCCGCCTCTGGATGGCCGGCCTGCCGGGCGTGCTGGAACTGACCCACAACCATGGCACCGAGAAGCAGGACGGCCCGGTGTACCACGACGGCAACCGGGACCCGCGCGGCTTTGGCCACATCTGCGTGTCCGTGCCGGACATCCACGCCGCCTGCAAGCGCTTCGACGAGCTGCAGGTGCCCTACCAGAAGCGCCTGGAAGACGGCCGCATGAAGCATCTGGCCTTCATCAAGGACCCGGACGGCTACTGGGTGGAGATCATTTCCAATACTCCGCTGGCCTGATCGGCTGGTCGGGCCACGACCAACGGTCGTGGCCTACCCGGCCTGCCCGAGGCCGGTGCTGCACCCCGCCATCCATGCGTGAAGCGGTAGGTTACGACCGTTGGTCGTAACCCGACCACCACGCCCCCTGAATCCCGCCGGTGGTATACCTGCGCTCCTTCCCAGCCGAAGGACACCGCATGGACACCATGGAACTGCATCGCGGTCGACTGATCGACCACCTGCAACTGATCGTGCGCGACCTGCCTGCCAGCCGCCGCTTCTACCAGGCGGTGTTCGACACCCTCGGCATCCCGATCGCCGGCGAAGGCGATGATTACTTCTGGGCCGACGAGCTGTTCATCTCCACCGCCACCAGCGACGCCGCCGCAGGTGAACTGACCGGCCGGCATCACCTGGCGTTCCAGGCCCGCGACCGCGCCACCGTAGACGCCTTCCACACGGCCGCCCTTGCCGCCGGCGGCAGGGACAACGGCGCGCCGGGCGAGCGCCCCTATCACCCAGGCTACTACGCCGCCTTCGCCATCGATCCGGACGGCAACAACATTGAGGTCGTTTACCACGGCCCGGCCGACTACAGCGCCGACTCGGTAAAGGTCACCTTCGAACGCTGAGCGCAAAGGGTCGTCCGTCATCCGTATCGCTACCCCCTTCGTGGTTGCGCCCCCCATCACGTAGAGCCACGCCCTGCGTGGCTGCTACCCCACCGCCAGAGAACCCGTAGAGCCACGCCCTGCGTGGCTGCCCCACCGTCCCTGAACCCTTCAGCCACCCCCCACCCCAATCTCACAACATGAGATTGCCCCCCCCTACCGTGCGCGCATGGAAACCATCCGCAAGCTGGCGATCCTGGCCGATGCCGCCAAATACGACGCCTCCTGCGCCTCCAGCGGTGCGGGCAAGCGCGATTCGCGTACCTCCGGCGGCATCGGCAGCACCGAAGGCGTCGGCATCTGCCACAGCTACACGCCCGATGGCCGCTGCGTCTCGCTGCTCAAGATCCTGCTGACCAACTTCTGCATCTACGACTGCGCGTACTGCGTGAACCGCGTCTCCAGCAACGTGCCGCGCGCGCGCTTCAGCGTGGCCGAAGTAGTCGCGCTGACCATGGACTTCTACAAGCGCAATTACATCGAAGGCCTGTTCCTCTCCAGCGGCATCATCCGCAATGCCGACTACACCATGGAGCAGATGGTGGAAGTGGCGCGACAGCTGCGCGAAGACCATCGCTTCTCCGGCTACATCCACCTCAAGACCATTCCCGAGGCCTCGCCGGAACTGCTGGCCGCCGCCGGGCGCCATGCCGACCGCCTGTCGATCAACATCGAGCTGCCCACCGAAGAAGGCCTGTCCAGTTTCGCTCCGGAGAAATCCCTGCCGTCCATCCGCGGCGCGATGGGCGAGCTGCGCTGGCGGATCGAGGAGGCCAAGGAAGCCAAGGTCGCCAGCGAGGCCAGCCCCACCACGGTGGCTGCACCCGCCCCTGCCGCGCCTGCCAAACGGGCCGGCCGCGCCCGCGCACCGCGCTTCGCGCCGGCCGGGCAAAGCACCCAGATGATCGTCGGCGCCGACGGCGCCAGCGACCAGCAGATCCTGGGCGCCGCCGACAACCTGTACGGCAATTACCGCATGCGCCGGGTGTACTACTCCGCCTTCAGCCCGATCCCCGACGCCAGCCGCCTGCTGCCGGTGCAGGCACCGCCGCTGGCGCGCGAACATCGGCTGTACCAGGCCGATTGGCTGCTGCGCTTCTACGGCTATGGCGTGGATGAAATCACCGATACCACGCAGAACGGCATGCTCGACCTGGACATCGACCCGAAGCTGGCCTGGGCGATCCGCCACCCCGAACGCTTCCCGGTCGACCTCAACGTGGCCTCGAAGGAAATGCTGTTGCGTGTGCCCGGGCTGGGCGTGCGCAATGTCAAACGCGTGCTGATGGCACGCCGCCATGGCCGCCTGCGCGTGGCCGACGTGGCCCGCCTGCGCGCGCCGATGAGCAAGCTGCTGCCGTTCGTGCAGCTGGCCGACCATCACCCGCGTCGCGCATTGGATGACCCCAGCGCGCTGCGCGCGCGGCTGGCACCGCCACCGCGCCAGGCCTCGCTGTTCCCCGACGCCGCCGCATGACCCGTTGGAGTGTGCGGCTGGACCCGTCGTGGTCGGTGCAGTCCTGGCGCGAGGCCGCGCGGCGGGCGCTGCAGCACCGCGTCGCGCCGGAGCAGCTGGACTGGCTGCAGGATGGCGAAGGGTCGCTGCTGGACGCGCCCGCGCTGGCCAGCCTGTCCGCGCCTGACGTTGAAGCGACCGCCATTGCGGTGCCGAAGGCGTTCCTCGAACTGGCCGCCACCTGCCTGTGCCACCGCGATCCGCAGCGGCACTCGCTGCTGTACCGCATGCTCTGGCGGATCACGCACGGCGAGCGCAGCCTGCTCACCAACCCGGCCGATCCGGACGTGCTGCGTGCGATGGCCCTGGCCCAAGCGGTGCGCCGCGACAGCCACAAGATGAAAGCCTTCGTGCGCTTCCGCGAAGTGCCGGGCGAGGATGATGCTTTCATCGCCTGGTTCGAGCCCGACCACTACATCGTGGAGCGGGTCGCGCCGTTTTTCGCGCGCCGCTTCGCCGGCATGCGCTGGGCGATCCTGACCCCCTACCGCAGTGCGCGCTGGGACGGGCAGGTGCTGGCGTTCGGCCCCGGCAGCAAGCAGGCGGACGCGCCGGTGGAAGATGCCCGCGAGGACCTGTGGCGGACCTACTACGCGAACATCTTCAATCCTGCCCGCCTCAACACGCGGATGATGCAGCAGGAGATGCCGGCCAGGTACTGGAAGCACCTGCCGGAGGCGAGCCTGCTGCCGACGCTGGTGCGTGACGCGGGCGACCGCGTGCAGGAAATGCACGACCGCGAAGCGCAGGCGCCGCAGCGGCGGATTCCCGAGCAGCAGATCCCGGTGCGCGGCCCGGCCACCGCCGCCGGCGATTCACTCGACGCGCTACGTACAGCGGCCGCCGGCTGCCGCCGATGCCCGCTCTGGGAGCCGGCCACGCAGACCGTGTTCGGCGAGGGCCCGCAGGATGCGCAGGTGATGCTGGTCGGCGAACAGCCGGGCGACAGCGAAGACCTGAGTGGACATCCGTTTGTCGGCCCGGCGGGGCAACTGCTGAACCGTGCACTGCAGGAGCTGGGCATCGACCGCAGGACGTTGTACATGACCAATGCAGTAAAGCACTTCCGCTACGAGCGCCGCGGCAAGAAACGCATCCATTCCAAACCGCAGGTCACCCACATCAACGCCTGCCGGCCGTGGTTGCTGTCAGAGATTGAACAGGTGCGTCCGAAAGTGATCGTGTGCCTGGGTGCCAGCGCGGCACGGGCCGTGTTTGGCAGCGGCTTCCAACTCGGGCGCGACCGTGGCCAATGGCACACCCTGGAGGACGGCACGCGCGGTTTCGCTACGGTCCACCCGTCATGGGTGCTGCGGCAGGCCGCGGGGCAAGCGCAGGGGGATGCCTATCGCCTGTTGCTCGGCGACTTGGCGAACCTTTCAGATCACGTTTCGACCAACCCATCCGGCGACATAACGTAGGTAGGTCGAAACACACGAGATTGCCGTTCGCGACAATGGGCAGGGGCGAATGCGCAACGCTGCTGGAATGATTGAAGCACGCTTTCTGTGCGTTTTTTCAGGGTCCTTCCCTTTTTTGACATGCTCATCCTCCGCAGGCTGATGAAGCGCTGGGGAGGTACCACGCTGCGCGAAGGTATGCTGCGTCCATGGCTACTTCAAAATCCAGTCCGCAGTCATTCGCTGCGCAAAGGGTCGAAAGCAGACGTGTCCGGATGACTGCGGCGGACCTGCTCACCTTGAGCGATGAGGAAAGGATTCGCCGAATCTATGACATGACGCCGGAGCAGGCGGAGGCGATCATACGCAAGTCGGGCATATTGACCGCTTCCGGAAAGCTGAAGCGCGGCTACCGATGAACGATGGACATCTTCAGATCGGCTACCACGGCTGCGACGTCACTGTAAGGGACGGGCTGCTTTCCGGACGACTGTCGCCTGCGCCCAGCGGCAATCAGTATGACTGGCTTGGGCCAGGCTTCTACCTGTTCGAGGGCGATGAAGAAAGGGCGATGGCCTTCGCCGAAGCAGCGGCCAGCCAACCGCTGCGCAGGCTGACTGCCAGGCCCATTGCGACACCTGCCGTCGTGGGCTGCGTCTTCAGCGTTCACCGATGCCTTGATATGACCACCAGGGCCGGCCGCCTGGAGTTCGAAAATGCGTACCTGAACTTTCAGGCAGGCTACCTTCGCATTGGGCAGTCACTACCACTGAATGTCCCGGTGGATTCACGTGACGAAGAGATCCTCCTGCGTGGGCTGGATAGAGCAGTGATCCAATTCATACATTCAAGCCGGGAAGACGTAGCCGGGCTCGAACAATTTCAGGCCGTGCGGGGCGCCTTCCGGCAAGGCCCCGAGATCGCACCGAATTCCGGTTTTCACAGGGATAGCCATGTACAGATTGCCTTGAGAGACACCGGCTGCATCAAGGGCTGGTTTCTTCCGCCGGGTACGACACAGCTATCACCAGCAGAACTCATCAAGGCGCAAACCGCCTTACGTCTGCTGAGGGAGAGCACCGCCAAGTCCCGCCAGCGCGTGGAAGCCGGATAGACGATGGCCCGGGGGCCCTGCCCCGCCTCGCCGACCCACCGTAGAGCGGGGCTCTGCCCCGCTGCGCTTGATTCCTTGAGCGGGGCAGAGCCCCGCTCTACGGCATGCTGTCAATGCGCGGCCATGTAGATGTCCTGGAGCACCGCCTTCTCCAGCTCCAGCTCGCTGAGCAGGTTCTTGACGATGTCACCCAGGCTCAGAATGCCGACCAGCGTGCTGCCCTCGGTCACCATCAGGTGGCGGTGACGCGAGTAGGTCATCAGCGCCATGGCTTGCTTCAGGGTCGCATCGGGCGAAATGCCTTCCAGGCCCGCCGACGGGAGCGTGGAGATGACCCGGCGCCCGGCCTGCGGGCCGTCATCGGCCAGGCTGCGCACGATGTCCTTCTCGGAAATGATCCGGACCGGCACACCGTCCTTCATCACCACCAGCGCGGCGATCTTGTGCGCGCTCATCTTGTGGGCGGCGGCGCCGATGGTGTCTTCGACATCGATGGTGACAACAGCGTCTTTCTTGGATTGCAGAAGTTCGCGAACGTTCATTCTTGTTCCTGTTGCAGACTGACTAAAGCCACACGCCTTGCGTGGTGGGACCGATTGACGCAGCCAACGGCTGACACCCCGAGAATGGCACTTCGACTAGAACCGACGCTGAATGTCGCCGGTGGACCCGACTAAAGTTTTCCCGACGCCAGAAACGGCAAAGGGCGGCCCTGCCGGGTCGCCCTTTTTTTTGAAGCGTGCCCACCAACGGTGGGCACCTACCGTGGATCGACCTGGGTCCAGCGCTACTCCACCGTCACGCTCTTGGCCAGGTTGCGCGGCTTGTCCACGTCGGTGCCGCGCGCCAGGGCCGTGTGGTACGCCAGCAGCTGCACCGGGATGGTGTGCACCACCGGGCTGAGCACGCCGGCGTGGCGCGGCGTGCGGATGACGTGCACGCCTTCGGATTCGACGAAGTTGCTGTCCTGGTCGGCGAACACGAACAGCTCGCCGCCGCGTGCGCGCACTTCCTGCATGTTGGACTTCACCTTCTCCAGCAGGCTGTCATTGGGCGCGATCACCACCACCGGCATGTCTTCGTCGACCAGCGCGAGCGGGCCGTGCTTGAGCTCGCCGGCCGGGTAGGCTTCGGCGTGGATGTAGGTGATTTCCTTGAGCTTGAGCGCGCCTTCCAGGGCGATCGGATAGTGCAGGCCACGGCCCAGGAACAGCGCACTGTTCTTGCGCGCGAAACGTTCGGCCCAGATGGCGATCTGCGGCTCCATGTTCAACGCGTGCTGCACGCTGCCCGGCAGGAAGCGCAGCTGTTCCAGGTAGTCCGCTTCCTGCGCGGCGTCGACGCGGCCGTGCAGTTTGCCCAGCACCACGGTGAGCTGGAACAACGCCGCCAGCTGGGTGGTGAAGGCCTTGGTCGAGGCGACGCCGATCTCGGCGCCGGCGCGGGTGTAGCAGACCAGTTCGCTGGCACGCGGGATCGCGCTCTCCGGCACGTTGCAGATCGACAGGGTGTGCAGGTGCCCCAGCGACTTGGCGTACTTCAGCGCTTCCATCGTATCCAGCGTTTCGCCGGACTGGGAAATGGTGACGATCAGGTGCTTGGGATTGGCATACGCGGCGCGGTAGCGGTACTCGCTGGCGATCTCCACGCTGCACGGCAGGCCGGCGATGGCCTCGATCCAGTAACGCGCGGTGAGGCCGGCGTAGTAGCTGGTGCCGCAGGCCAGGATCTGCACGCCTTCGATGCCCGACAACACCGCTTCGGCATTCTTGCCGAACAGCTCGGCGGGGAAGCCACCGGCGTCGATCGCCGCTTCGATGGTGTCGCCCAGCGCGCGCGGCTGTTCGTGCACTTCCTTCTGCATGAAGTGGCGGTACGGGCCCAGCTCCAGCGAGGCCAGCGACACGTCCGACTGGTGCACGCCACGGTCCACCGGCAGGTTGTGTTCGTCGTACACCTGCACGCCGTCGCGACGCACATCCGCGGTATCGCCCTCTTCCAGGAAGATGACGTTGCGGGTGGAGGAAATCACCGCCGACACGTCCGAAGCAACAAAGTTCTCGCCCTCGCCCAGGCCCACCAGCAGCGGGCAGCCCATGCGCGCGCAGACGAAATGGTCCGGCTCGGCGCGGCTCATCACTGCCAGCGCGTAGGCACCGGTCAGTTCCTTGACCGTGCGCTGCAACGCCGACAGCAGGCTGTCGCCGCCCTTCAGGTGGTAATGCATGAGATGGGCGATGACTTCGGTGTCGGTCTGCGACTCGAACACGTAGCCCAGCGCGCGCAGCTTTTCGCGCTGCTCTTCATGGTTTTCGATGATGCCGTTGTGCACCAGCGCCACGCCATGGCTGATGTGCGGGTGGGCATTGGCTTCGGTCACCCCTCCGTGGGTCGCCCAGCGGGTGTGGCCGATGCCGAGCGTGGCATCGAAACCTTCGGCGGCGGCGGCCTTCTCCATTTCCGCCACCCGCCCGGTGCGGCGCACCCGGCGCACGTCGGCCTGGACCTGGGTCTGGTCCAGCACCGCGATGCCGGAGGAGTCGTAGCCGCGGTATTCGAGGCGCTTCAGCCCTTCGATGAGTACCGGCACCACATCGCGATTCGCAATCGCACCCACAATCCCGCACATAGTTTTGAATCCCTGCTGTCGATGACGCATTCTAGCGTGGGCCGCCCTCCGGCCCCGGACCTGTCCGCTTAACAAAAGTGTCCGCTGCGGTGTCCGCGGACACCCGGACAGCCGTCCCCCAACTGCAACCTGTTGTTTTTAAACGCCATAAAGTTGGCACGACGCGTGCTTGGTATATCGCAACCCAACCGCGACCGAGCCCGATGATCCGCGACACTTCCGCACAGGACCAGACCTTCTCCTCTCCGGCAACGGCGGCGCCGTGGAAGCGCTGGCTGTGGCCGGGCGTCGCCGCGCTGCTGGTGCTGCTGGCGATCGGCTTTGCCGCCCGCGCCTGGCTCGGCGCCAGCCGCTCGTTCGACAGCGCGCGGGTCCGCATCGCCGAGGTCAAGCAGGGCGACCTGGTCCGCGACCTGGCCGCCGACGGCAAGGTGATCGCCGCCAACAGCCCGGTGCTGTACGCGATCTCCGCCGGTACCGTGGACCTCAAAGTGGTCGCCGGTGACGTGGTGAAGAAGGGCCAGGAACTGGCAGTCATCGACAGCCCGGAACTGCGCAGCAAGCTGGCCCAGGAGCGGACAACCCTGGCCGGCTTGGAAGCCGAAGCCAGCCGCTCGCTGCTGGACGCCACCCTGGCCAGGGCCAAGGCCAGCAAGGAAACCGACCAGGCCAACATCGAACGCCAGGCTGCTGAGCGTGACCTGCAGCGCTACCAGCGCGGCTTTGATGGCGGTGCGGTGCCGCAGATCGACCTGGCCAAGGCCAACGACACCCTGAAGAAGGCCGACATTTCACTGGCCAACGCCCAGACCGACGCCCGCCTGCAGGGCCAGGGCGCGGATCTGGACGCGCGCAACAAGCGCCTGCTGGCCGACCGCCAGCGCGCGGTGGTCGAGGAAGTGCAGCGCCAGGTGGATGCCCTGACCCTGCGCGCGCCGTTCGATGGCCAGGTGGGCCAGGTCCAGGCGACCCAGCACACCCAGGTGGCAGCCAATGCCCCGATCCTGGGCGTGGTCGACCTGTCGCGCTTCGAAATCGAGATCAAGGTGCCGGAAAGCTTCGCCCGCGACCTGTCGATCGGCATCCCGGCCCAGCTCACCAGCGGCAGCGGCCAGCCGTTCCCGGGCGAGATCAGCGCGGTGTCCCCGGAAGTGGTGGCTGGCGAAGTCAACGCCCGCATCCGCTTCACCGACAAGCAGCCGCAGGGCCTGCGCCAGAGCCAGCGCATGCAGGCCCGCGTGGTGCTCGATACCCGTCGCAACGTGATCAAGGTCGAGCGTGGCCCGTTCGTGGAACAGGGCAACGGCCAGGCCTACGTCATGGATGGCAGCACTGCGGTGCGGCGTCCGGTCCGGCTGGGCGTCAGCAGCCTGGGCGAAGTGGAAATCCTTTCCGGCCTGCAGCCCGGCGATCGCGTCGTGGTGTCCGGCAGCGATCTGTTCGGCGATGCCGAGCGCGTGTCCGTCAACTGAACCCCCTACCCATACAAGGAATACAGCCATGCTTGAGATGCGCTCGGTCGCCAAGGTGTTCCGCACCGAACAGGTGGAAACCCATGCCCTGCGGTCGCTGGACCTGCACGTCCGCGAAGGCGAGTTCGTCGCCGTCACCGGTCCGTCCGGTTCGGGCAAGACCACCTTCCTCAATATCGCCGGGCTGCTGGAAACGTTCACCAGCGGCACCTACCTGCTCGACGGCCAGGACGTGAGCAAGCTGGGCGATGACGCGCGCAGCAAGCTGCGCAACCAGAAGATCGGCTTCATCTTCCAGGGCTTCAACCTGATCTCCGACCTGAACCTGTTCGACAACGTCGACGTGCCGCTGCGTTACCGCGGCATGGCCGCGTCCGAGCGCAGGCAGCGCATCGAACATGCGCTGCAGCAGGTCGGACTGGGCTCGCGCATGAAGCACTACCCCTCCGAACTGTCCGGCGGCCAGCAGCAGCGCGCCGCCATCGCACGCGCCCTGGCCGGCAGCCCGCGCCTGCTGCTGGCCGACGAACCGACCGGCAACCTGGACAGCCAGATGGCACGCGGGGTGATGGAGCTGCTGGAAGAGATCAACGCCGCCGGCACCACCATCGTCATGGTCACCCATGATCCGGAGCTGGCCGCGCGTGCCCAGCGCAACGTGCACATCGTCGATGGCCAGGCCACCGACCTGGTGCGCGAACCGGTGCTGGCCACCCCGCGCGTCGCCCTCGCCACCGTCAACGACTGAGGCCCTGCCCATGTTCGCCTACTACTTCCGATTGGCGCTGCGCAGCTTCCGGCGCAACCGGGTGCTGACCGCACTGATGGTGATCGCCATCGCGCTGGGCATCGGCGCCTCGATGACCACGCTCACCGTATTCCACGTGCTTTCCGGCGACCCGATCCCGCAGAAGAGCGACCGCCTGTTCAACGTCCAGGTCGACCCGCGCCCGATGATCGGCTACCAGCCGAGCGAGGAACCGGAGGAGCAGGTCACCCGCTACGACGGTGAAACCCTGTTGCGCGAAAAGAAGGCCAAGCGCCAGGTGCTGATGACCGGCGGCGGCGTCACCGTCGAACCGGACGGCAGCACGCTGCGCCCGTTCACCACCGACGCGCGTTACACCTCGACCGACTTCTTCGCCATGTTCGATACGCCGTTCCTCTACGGCCAGGGCTGGAAGGGTGAGCAGGATGAGGGTCGTGGCCGCGTCGCAGTGATCTCCAAGGCGCTGAACGACAAGCTGTTCAGCGGCCAGAACAGCGTCGGTCGCCCGCTGCGCATGGACGGGCATACCTTCAACATCGTCGGCGTGCTCGACCAGTGGAACCCGAACCCGCACTTCTACGACCTGGAAACCGGCCGCTACGGCGACAGCGAAGACATCTACGTGCCGGTGTCCACGGCGCTGGACCTGAACTTCGGCCGCAACGGCAACATGAACTGCTGGGACAACTCCAACGGCGAGGAGACCGCGCTCAATGCGCCGTGCGTGTGGATGCAGTACTGGGTGGAGCTGGCCTCGCCGGCCGACGCCGCCGACTACCGCGCCTACCTGGAAAACTACTCGGCCCAGCAGAAAGCGGCCGGCCGCTTCCAGCGCCCGTCGAACGTGCGCCTGCGCAACGTGATGGAGTGGCTGGATTTCAAGCAGGTGGTTCCCAGCGACGTGCGCCTGCAGCTGTGGCTGGCACTGGGCTTCCTGGCCGTGTGCCTGATCAACACCGTGGGGCTGCTGCTGGCCAAGTTCCTGCGCCGCAGTGGCGAGATCGGCGTGCGCCGCGCCCTGGGCGCCAGCCGCGGGCAGATCTTCCTGCAGTCGCTGGTGGAAGCGGGCACCGTGGGCCTGGCCGGCGGCTTGCTGGGCCTGGGGCTTGCCCTGCTCGGCCTGTATGCGGTGCGCCAGCAGCCGGTGGACTACGCCAAGCTGGCCGTACTCGACGGCAAGATGCTGCTGCTCACCTTCGGCCTGACCCTGGCCGCCAGCCTGCTGGCCGGTTTCCTGCCGGCGCTGCGCGCCATGCAGGTCACGCCCGCCATCCAACTCAAATCGCAGTAAGGATCCGGAGCACATCATGGATATCCGTCCCATCCTGACCACGCTGCGCCGGCACAAGACCGCCGCCGCCCTCATCGTGCTGGAAATCGCGCTCACCTGCGCGATCGTCTGCAACGCGCTGTTCCTGATCGGCCAGCGTCTGGAGAAGATCAACCAGCCCAGCGGCATCGCCGAGCAGGAGCTGCTGGAAGTCCGCCTGGGCGGCATCGGCGCCCAGGTCAACGCCACCGCACGCACCCGCGAAGACCTGGCCGCGCTGCGTGCCCTTCCCGGGGTCAAGAATGCGGTGGCGATCAACCAGCTGCCGTTCCGGCGCAATTCGTGGAACACCAGCCTGTCGCTGATTCCCGACCAGGAACGGCCGAACTTCAACGCCGCGCAGTACTTCGCCAGTGAAGGCACGCTGGACACCATGGGCCTGCAGCTGGTGGCCGGCCGCGACTTCCAGGGCGACGAGTACGCCAACCTGGAAGACGTGGAGAAGGACGCCACGGTGGAGCAGCGCGGCTCGGCCGTGATCCTCACCAGCAAGGCTGCCAACAACCTATTCCCGGATGGCCAGGCCGTGGGCAAGACCATCTATACCGGCCGCATGCCGCTGCGCATCGTGGGCGTGGTGAAGGAACTGGCGCGGCCGGTGACGGTGGAGGCCGATACCGGCTACTCGATGATGCTGCCGGTGCGGATCAACTACGACATGGGCCTGTACCTGATCCGGGTCACCGACCCCACGCGTCGCCAGGAAGTGCTCAACGCCGCCGTGGCCGCGCTGGAGAAGGTGGACACCAACCGCATGGTGCGCGGCAAGCTCACCTACCAGGAACAGCGTGCAAAGTACTTCCAGAACGACCGGGCGATGGTGGGGCTGCTGATCACCGTGTGCGTCGCGCTGCTGGTGGTGACCGCACTGGGCATCGTCGGCCTGGCCAGCTTCTGGGTACAGCAGCGCACCAAGCAGATCGGCATCCGCCGTGCGCTGGGCGCCACGCGTGGCCAGATCCTGCGCTACTTCCAGACCGAGAATTTCCTGCTGGCCACGGTAGGCATCGTACTGGGCATGCTGCTGGCGTACTCGATCAACCTGTGGCTGATGGGGGCGTACGAGCTGCCGCGCATGCCGATCACCTACCTGCCCATTGGTGCAGTGCTACTGTGGCTGCTGGGCCAGATCGCCGTGTTCGGGCCGGCCCACCGCGCCGCCGCGGTACCGCCGGCCGTCGCCACCCGGAGCGCCTGACATGACCGTTTCGCCCATCCGCATCACGCTGGCTGCCCTGCTGCTGATCAGCACCACCGCCTGCGCCGAAAGCACCCAGACCGAGTCATCGCGCATGGACTGGCGCCAGGATGGCGCGCGCCTGACCCTGGAGTCCGGGCAGGGCGTGGTGAGCGTTACCGCCGCGTCGCCGGCCAGCCGCTTCGGCGTGCAGGCCGGCGACCAGGTCCTGCGCGTGGACGGCGTGCCGGTGCGCAAGGTGGGCGAGCTGACCGACGCACTATCGGCCAGCGACAACGCCAGCGTGCCGGTCACGGTGCGCCGCGGCGGTCGTGACCAGGTGGTCAGCGTGCCGACCGCAGCATGGCGCGCGGTGCAACCG
>NZ_CAUQPH010000082.1:0-16223 GCF_963519925.1 uncultured Stenotrophomonas sp.
TTCGTCGAAGCGAGCCGCCTATTATGTCAGGCTTTTCGTTTCCGTCAACACCTTCGTTTGAAGGATGTTGCCGCCGCTTTGGCTTGGTGTTCACCGGGGTGAAGACCGCGTCGCAGCGAGGGAGCGAATACTAAAGACTTCTCGAAATTCGTCAAGCGCTTTTTTTCAAATCGTACCGAGCAACGGTCGGTACCTGCCGTGTGTGGGCACTGCGCCAACGGCGATGCGCAGCCCGCGCGTTGCGCGTGCTGCGCAGGGCTGCCAACAATGCAGCTTCTTGTCGTCAGGGAAGCATGCGTCATGCCTGCGGTTGCCAAGCGTTCGTTGTTGCGCGATCTCTCATTGCCCTCCGTGGTCGCCGGCTTCATTACCGTGCTGGTCGGCTTCGCCAGTTCCGCGGTGATCGTGTTCCAGGCGGCACGGGCGGTCGGTGCGACACAGGCGCAGATCGCATCCTGGATGTGGGCGTTGGGCCTGGGCATGGGCGTGACCTGTATCGGGCTGTCGCTGCGCTACCGCGTGCCGGTGGTGACGGCATGGTCGACCCCGGGCGCGGCGATGCTGGTGGTGGGGACCGGCGCGGTGGCCTACAGCGATGCCATCGGCGCATTCGTACTGGCCGCGGTGCTGGGCGTGCTGGCCGGCTTCTCCGGTGTCTTCGCAAAGCTGATGCGCCGTGTGCCGATGGCGCTGGCCGCCGGCATGCTGGCCGGCGTCCTGCTGCGCTTCGGGCTGGATGTGTTCGTCTCGATGGGTACGCAGCTGGGCATGGCGCTGGCGATGTTCGCCACCTGGCTGGTGGGGCGCCGGCTGTTCCCGCGCTACGCGGTGATCGCCACCCTGCTGGTGGGCGTGGGCGTTGCCGCCGCGCAGGGCCTGCTGCATGCCGAACAGCTGCGGTTGGAACTGGCCGTGCCGGTGTTCACCTGGCCCACCCTGTCATGGCCGGCGGTGTTCGGCATCGCCCTGCCCCTGTTCGTGGTCACCATGGCCTCGCAGAACATTCCCGGCGTAGCGGTGATCCGTGCCTCCGGGTACGACACCCCCATCTCCCCGGTGATCGGCTGGATCGGCGTGGTCAATACGGTATTGGCGCCCTTTGGTGCCTATGGGCTCAACCTGGCCGCGATCACCGCGGCCATCTGCATGGGGCGCGAGGCGCATGAGGATCCGGCCCGGCGCTACACCGCAGCGGTGGCTGCTGGTGCCTTCTACATCGTGGTGGGTCTGTTCGGTGCCACGGTGGCGGCGGTGTTCGCTGCCTTCCCGAAGGAACTGGTGGCCTGCGTGGCCGGCATCGCGCTGTTCGGCACCATTGCCAGCAGCCTGGCGATGGCGATGCGTGAGGAAGCCGACCGCGAGGCGGCGCTGGTCACCTTCCTGGTGACCGCCTCGGGGCTGTCGCTGGGCGGGATCGGGTCGGCGTTCTGGGGGCTGGTGGCTGGCGGGATCTGTCTGGTGGCATTGCGGCCACGGGGTGGCGGGTGATGTCGGGCTACGGGGAGCCGGGCAGAGCCCGGCGCTACGTTACGGGCGCGGTGGGCTAAAGGGGCTTGGTTGCCAGGGTCTGCTGGAGGACGTGGCGTGCACCGGGGGCCAGGGTGATGACGTCCGGGCCGGCGTTGGCCGCTTCCAGGCAGACGTAGTTGCGCCAGCCCGCCCCGACGTCGGCCATCTTCGCGGCGCCGGCTTCACCCGGATTCCAGGCGACCAGCGAGCGGCTGCCCTGGGTGGTGATCTCGATGCTGCGCTTCAGCCCCGGGTCCTTTAGCAGGTAACGGCCACCCGCCTGCGTGTAGATGCGGTCGCTGCGGCCGGGGTCGCGCGGGTCGTTGAGCGACCAGTCGCCCTGCTGGGTACGCGGGGTGGCGTAGTTCTCGAACTTGTCCAGATAGGTCAGACCGTCCAGGCCGGACACGCTGACCTGCATCGCGTCACTGACCCGGAAATAGTTGTGCAGGGCCTGGGTGAAGGTCACTGGTTGCGTGCCCACGTTTTCGGTGACCAGGCGCTGATCGAGCGTGCGGCCGATGCGCACCTGCATGCTCAGGCGCAGGTCGAGGTTCTCCAGCACCGGCGGGGCCAGGGTCAGCACGACGCTGCCGTCGGCGTCGCGCTGGGCGCTCTGCAGGGTCCACGGCACGTTGCGTACGAAGCCATGCGACGGCACGTCACTGCCCTGCCCCTGCTTGCCGAAGTACGGCCAGCACACCGGGCTGCCGCCGCGGATCGGGGTGGGCAGCGCCTGCGCGGTGGGCGACAGCCACAGCACGTCCTGGCCGCCCTTGGGAGTGAAGGACAACAGCTGGCCGCCGAATACCGAGATCGCGGCGGTGGCCAGTGGGGTTTCCACCTTCCAGGCCGGGAAGCCCTGGATGTCGACGATGCTCAGGCCCTCCAGCTTCGGCAACGCGGCGCTGGGCGCGGCGGGCGACTGTACGAGTCGGGCATGGTTGGGCGGCAGGGAGAACACGGTGCTGTCGGGCATGGCAGTGGTGGGTTTGGGGAGAGGGGGCGCGCTGCGCAGCGCGGTCAGGATGCGTTGGCCGGCACGGCCATCGGGGTCGGGCCAGCCCAGCGCCTGCTGTTCGACCTGGATGGCGCGCCGGGTGGCAGTGCCGACCATGCCGTCGGCGGCGCCGATGTCGTGCCCGCGTGCGAGCAGCAGGGTCTGCAGCTCGCGCCGCTCGGTGCGGCCGATGCCGGGGTCGTCGGTGGGCCAGGCCGCCACGATGCCGGGGCCACCGCGCAGGCGGTCGGCCAGGGTGGCGATGGCCAGCGCATAGCTCTCGGCGGCGTTGTAGGCGTAGATCGCGTCGTAGTTGCGGAACACCAGCCAGGCCGGGCCGTTGGCCCCGGTAGGCAGCAGCAGCGCCGCATTGGCGTCGTCGGGCAGCCCGGCAGGGGCGAGCGCGCCGCCGGCGATCGGGACGATGCCCTGCGCGCGCCAGGCCGACAACGGCTTGCGGTTGGTGCGGCCGGCCTGGCTGGCATTGAAGCCTGCGGGAATCTTTACCTCGATCCCCCACGGCTGGCCGGTGCGCCAGCCGGCCTGCTTGAGGTAGTTGGCGGTGGACGCCAGCGCGTCGGGGATGCTGGCGACCAGGTCGCGGCGGCCATCGCCGTCGCCGTCCACGGCGATGCGCGCGTAGGTGGAGGGCATGAACTGGGTATGCCCGAAGGCGCCGGCCCAGGAACCGGTCAGGCCGTCGGCGCTCAGATCGCCGGCATCCAGCAGCTTGAGCAGTGCCAGCAGCTCGCCGCGGAAGAACGGCTGGCGGCGGCCATTGCAGGACAGGGTGGCCAGCGACTGCAGCAGCGGGCGCTTGCCGAACACGCGGCCGTAATCGCTCTCCACGCCCCATACCGCCACGATGGTGGCCGGATCGACGCCGTACTGGGCCGAGACGGTCGCCAGCAGGTCACGGTGCTGCAGCAGGCGTGCCCGACCATCATCGACCCGCTGGGTGTCGACCAGTGCGGCCAGGTAATCCCACAGCGGGGTGGTGAACTCGGGCTGCGCATCCAGCAGCGGCAGCACGCTCAGGTCGGGGGTGAGGCCAGCGGTGAGCCGGGTGAACCCGGCCGCGCTGACGCCCTGTTTCAGCGCCTGCGGCTGCAGGGTGGCCAGGCAGCGATCGAAGTCATCCCGCGGCGCGGCGACAACCGGGGCGCTGGCCAGCCAGAGCGCGCCCAGCAGACAGCCTGTGAATGGCCTCATTGGCGGTGATCCTTGCAGCCAAGTGGACCTGCATCATAGCGGCAAGCCGCGCGGTTCAGGCCCGTTGCAGCAGGCGCAGGCCGAATGCGGGATCGGTCGCATCCCACTGCATGCGCACCTTCAGGCCGGCTTCGGCGATGAGCGCGGCGAAGCTCGCCTCGGTGTACTTGTGGCTGTACTCGACGGTCATGGCTTCACCTTCGGCGAAATCAAAGCGGCGTCCATCGACGTGGACCTGCTGGGCGCGACGGCTGACCAGTTCGGTTTCGATGCGCAGGCGCGGCACGCTGTAACGGGCCCGGTGCTCGAAGCCATCGAGGTCGAAATCACTGCCGATTTCGCGGTTGAGGCGTTGCAGCAGGTTGAGGGTGAACGCGGCGGTGACCCCGGCAGCATCGTTGTAGGCTGCCTCGATCAGTGCCGGGTCCTTGTGCAGGTCGATGCCGATCAACGCCATGCCATTGCCGCCCATGGTCTGGCGCATGGCATCCAGCAGCGCCACCGCGTCGTCGTGGGCGAAGTTGCCCAGCGTGGAGCCGGGGAAGAACAGCAACCGCCGCGCCGGCTCGCGCTGCGGCTCGGGCAGCTCGACGGGGCGGGTGAAGTCGGCGCAGACCGGCAGCATCTCGATCTCCGGCAACGCTTCGGCGAGCCGGGCCACGCTGTCGAGCAGGGCCGCGCGCGAGATCTCGATCGGGGTGTAGGCGACCGGATCGGGCAGCGCGTGCAGCAGCAGTTCGGTCTTGCGGCCACTGCCACTGCCCAGTTCGACCACGTGCAGGCGCGCACCGACGGCGCGCGCGATCTCGCTCGAGACCTGCTGCAACAGGCGCAGTTCGGTGCGCGTGGGGTAGTACTCGGGCTGGCGGGTGATCTGTTCGAACAGCTGCGAGCCACGCGCATCGTAGAAGTACTTGGACGGCAACTGGCGCGGATGCTGCGACAGGCCATGCAGGATGTCGGCGGTGATCCGCGCGCGATCGGGCTGCAGGTCGGTCAACGCATCCAGGGCATCACTCACGGTACTCATGCGGCATCCTTGGCCAGGCGCAGGCCGGCGAACTGCCAGCGCGCCGACGGTGCGAAGAAATTACGGTAGCTGGGACGGATGTGGTCAGCCGGGGTGGCGCAGCTGCCACCGCGCAGCACCCACTGGCCGCACATGAACTTGCCGTTGTATTCGCCGAGGTTGCCCTCGAACGTGCGGAAGCCGGGATAGGCGCCGTAGGCGCTGCTGGTCCATTCCCAGACATCGCCGAACAGCTGCGACGGGTGTCCGGGGGCGGCATCCTCGCGCGGCGCGGCCGGGTGCAGGGCGTCGTTGTCGGCAAAGTTGCCCGCCAGTGGCGTACCCGCGGCCGCCGCTTCCCACTCGAATTCGGTAGGAAGCCGCGCACCGGCCCAGCGCGCATAGGCGTCGGCCTCGAAGTAGCTGAGGTGGCAGACCGGGGCATCCGGGTCGAGCGGGCGCCAGCCGGCCAGCGTGAACTCGCGGTGGAGCGCCTCGTTCCAGTACAGCGGGTGCTGCCAGTGCTCCTGCTGGCACAGGGTCCAGCCCTCGCTCATCCAGTGCCCCGGTTCACGGTAGCCGCCGGCCTCGACGAACTGGCGGAACTCGGCGTTGCTGACCGGGCGGCTGGCCAGCGCGTGCGCCGGGACCAGCACGCGATGCACCGGCGATTCGTTGTCATAGGCGAAATCGGGATGCGCGGGCCAGGCGGGCGCGCCGATCTCGATGATCTGCTCGGCACGGGCGATCCAGGTCAGCGGCGATGCGCTGCCGCCCGGGTGGGCCAGATCGTCGCGGTAGGCCGGTTGCAGCGGATTGCTCCACAGCGCGTGCTTGATGTCGGTGAGCAGCAGCTCCTGGTGCTGCTGTTCGTGGTGCAGCCCCAGCAGCAACTGGCGTCGCGCCTGCTCATCCAGGGTGTCGGCCTGCAGCGCGGCGATCACGCGCTGGTCGACCACGCTGCGGAACTGCAGCACCTCGTCCAGCGAAGGGCGCGACAGCAGTCCCCGTTGCGGCCGCGCATGCGCCGGGCCGATGCTCTGGTAATAGCTGTTGAACAGGTAATGCCAGTCTGCGTCGAACGGCGCGTATGCCGGCAGCGATGCCAGCACGAAGCGCTCGAAGAACCAGGTGGTGTGCGCCAGGTGCCACTTGGTGGGGCTGGCATCGGGCATGCTCTGCACCATGGCATCTTCGGCACTGAGCGGCGCGGCCAGCGCCACGCTGCGGGCACGCACTTTGGCGTAGCGGGCTGCCAGCGCGGTAGCGGCGGCAGCGGTTCGGGACGGGGCAGCGACGGCGTTCATCGCAGGAAGGATCACGGAGCGCGGGTGAGCGCGACGTCACGGCCCGGCGCACATCGTGTTACGCGACCGAAGTTGAATAGGCAGAGGCCGCGTGGCTGCGTGCTGTCAGGGCAGCGCATCCAGATAGAACCAGCGCCCGTCCTGGCGCACGAAGCGGCTGTGTTCCTGCATCTTCACTGCACTGCCGCCGCCGATCCGGTAGCGCGCGGTGAAGCGGACCTGGGCATGCTCGGCATCCGACTGCGTGTGCTCATGCACGGTCAGTCCGAGCCAACGCGTACGTTGGCCGGCGGGCTCGTCCAGCGACAGGGCCTCGGGGCGGGTATCCGGGTGCCAGGTAGCCAACAGGTAATCGGGCAGCAGGCACGCGTAGGCGCTGTAACGCGAGCGCATCAGGGCTTCGGCGTCGGGCGCGGCGGCGCCGGCATGGTAGCGGCCGCAACACGCGGCATAGGGCTGCGGGTGTCCGCAGGGGCAGGGGTCGGGGATGGCCATGGGGCATTATGACGCCGGAACGGAGGGCAGCCGACCCACGGTCGGCGCTACCGGGTTCGCGCGATGGTCGGGAGGGCGTGGCCCGGCGTTGCCCCGAGGCGTATGCTGGCGCGCTTTCCGCCGTGATGCGCTGCCGTGTTCGAGCTGGTTCCCCCTGAGTTGCTGTGGTTGGTGGCGATCGCCTTCATCGCCGGGCTGGTCGACGCTGCGGTCGGTGGCGGCGGGCTGGTGCAGTTGCCCGGACTGTTCACCGTGTTGCCCCAGCAGGCGCCGGCGATGCTGTTCGGCACCAACAAGTTCAGTTCGATGTTCGGCACCGCGGCGGCCGCCTTCCGTTACGCGCGCAACGTGCGCTTCCCGTGGCGACCGGTGCTGTTCGCGGCGGCCACGGCCTTCGTGTTCTCGTTCGCCGGGGCCACGGCGGTCAGCCTGCTGCCCAAGGACGCGGTACGGCCACTGGTGCTGGTGCTGCTGGTGGCGATGCTGGGCTACACACTGTGGAAGAAGGATTTCGGCGCCCTGCACCGGCCGCGCGAAATCGGCCGTAAAGAGCTTGCCACGGCGCTGGCGATCGGCGCGGTGATCGGCTTCTACGACGGCTTCTTCGGGCCGGGCACCGGCAGCTTCCTGATCTTCCTGTTCGTGCGCTTCTTCGGGCTGGATTTCCTGCGCGCCTCGGCCGCCTCGAAGGTGGTCAACCTGGCCACCAACGTGGCCGCGATCTCGTTCTTCGTGCCGACCGGCAACATCCTGTGGCTGTTCGCCATCCCCATGGCCACCGCCAACATCGTCGGGTCGGTGGTCGGCACCCGGCTGGCGCTGCGCGGCGGCACGCCGTTCATCCGCAAGCTGTTCGTGGGCCTGGTGGTGGTGCTGATCGCCCGGATGGGCTGAGACACGTTCGCCGGCTGAGCAGGTCAGTCCTCGACCTGCTCCGCCACCGCGCGGGTGCGCTCGGGCAACTTGAGTCGCTTGCCTTCTTCGTCGTACTCGATCAACAGCACGCCGGAGTCGTGGCGGCCGCTGATTTCGACGAAGCAGGCGCCGCCGATAAACGGCTCCAGCGTCATCACCGACTTCAGCGGGGTGGCGACCACCATCTGGAAGCCGAAGTTCTCGAAGATGTTCATCGCCAGCGCGGTGAACTCGTTGTCGGCCTTGTCGAAGGCTTCGTCCAGCACCACGGCGGCATAGCTGGGCAGCTGGCTGTCGGCGCCGCCCAGCTGGTAGCGCAGCGCGGCGGCCAGGCAGGTGGTGGCCAGCTTCTGCCGTTGGCCACCGGACTTGCCGGCGCCACTGCGGTAGATCTCGACCTGCTGGCGGGTGGCCGCGTCCAGTTCGACGCCGATGAACTCCACATGCAGGCGCACGTCGAGCACGTTCTCGCGCCAGCGCTTGTCCTCGCCTTCCTGTGAACCGAGGCGCTTGACCAGTTCGCGCAGTACCGCGAACTGCGCTTCGGCGACGTGGCGTTCTTCAGTCTGGTGCTGGGCGAGCACGTCGCGCAGCTGCAGGTGGAACTCCAGCACTTCGGGCAGGCGCCGGTCGCTGAGCTCGATGGTCAACAGGGTGCCGCGGTTGAAGGGCACCTGTTCCAGCGAGGCATTGACCTCGTCCAGGCGCTGGCCGATCGACTTGCGGGCCTCGGCGCTGTGCCGCTGCAGCGCCAGCAGGTTGTTCTTGCTCTGGTTCTGCAGCAGGTCGAAGAACCGCTCCTCGTGCTGCGGCAGGCCATCGCGCTCGAGGCGCTCCAGGCGCGCAAGGTAATCGTCGGCCGAGGCTACCGAAGCGGTGAAGTCGCCCGACTCTTCCGGCCAGGCCTGGGCGAAGCGACGGAAGCAGGCCACCAGCTGCGATTCGACGCGGTGCACGTCCTGCTGCGAGGCGGCCAGGCTTTCGTTGATGCCCTTGCTGATCTCGCGCATGTGCGCTTCCAGCGTTTCCAGGCTGAGCCCGCCCAGGGTGTCCAGGCGCTTCTGCAGCCCGGCCTCCTGGGTGGCGCCGAGCGCGGGCAGTACCAGCGCGCGGCTGCGCTGGCGCTGGGCCTCGAGCTTGTCGCGCTCGCGCGAGAGCTGGGCCAGTTCGACCCGGGTGTCTTCATAGGTGCGCCGCGACTGCGCGATGTCGCCACGCGCGTGGTCGATCTGCTGGGCCAGGCGGGCCAGGTCGGCGTTGCCTTCCTTCAGCTGGTGCAGCGCCGATGCGATGTCCTGCAGGCGCTGGCTCGCGGTGCCGACATCCACTTCTTCCCAGACGTAGTTCACCAGCTGGTGGCAGGCCAGGCGACGATCGTTGTCGAGGTCGCGCTGGCCGCGCAGCCGGGCCACGTCCTGGTCGCACTCGGCGATGCGCTGTGCCAGTTCCTGCGCCTCGCGGCGGAACAGCGCCAGCTTGTCCTGGTTGTTGAAGCCGAGCAGCCAGCGGCGCTTGTCGCCGATGGCGTTGCGGTCGTCCTTCTCGAAACGGTCGCCGGGGTGCTTGACCTGGCCTTCGCGCGAGATGCCGCGATCGACGTCGCGCAGCTGCCGGGCGTCCACGCACTCATAGTCGTAACGCTTGCCCAGCTCGCGGCGCAGCCACGGTTCGAACACGCTGTCGCGCAGTTCCAGCTTGTGCAGCAGCGAGCGCGCCGACGGCGAGCGGGCCATGGCATCGTCGTTGCGACGGACGCGGTAGTAGGTCAGGCGCATGCCGAGCTGGGTGCGGTTCACCCATGCATTGACCTCGTCGTAGTGCCTGTCTTCCACCAGCAGCGACTGCGCGAAGCCGAACAGCACGCGCTCGATCGCGCCCTGCCAGGCGCCCTCCTCCGGGCGGACCTGGACCAGCTCGCCGACGAACGGCAGCGCCGCTTCGGGCACGCCGGTCTCCTCGGCCAGCCGGCTGCGCAGCTTCTGCAGCGGCGCGGGGATGCTGGAGGGCGTGCGCTCCATCGCCTCGAGTTCGGCGCGGACCTCGGTGAAGCGGCGCGCATCGTCCTGCTTGCCCGCCTGGCGCTCGGTGATGGCGTCATCCAGCGCGGCGGCGGCCTGCTGGCGGTTGTCCAGTTCATGCTGGGCGCGGCTGATCAGCTGGGCGAAGCCGTGGGCGTCGTCAGGCACGGTTTCCTGCAGCTTCGCGGCGGCCTGGCCAGCCTGGTCGCGCTTGGCCTGGCGGCGGTCGCGTTCGGCCTGCGCGCGGCCCTGCTCGCGCTCCAGCTCTTCGATGCGTTCGCCACCCTGCTGCCGACGCTGCAGTTCCAGTTCGGCCAGGTGCTCTTCGTGGTTGGCCAGCGCCTGGCGGCGCTGGGTCTCTTCACCCTGCAGGCCACGGTGCTGGATGTCGATGTCCTGCAGGCGCTTTTCCAGCAGCCGTTGCAGGCGCGATTCGCGGAAGCTGTCCAGTCCGAGCTTGAGCGTTTCCTCGTCGGCGCGCTGCAGGTTCATCGCCTTCAGTTCGGCGTGCAGCGCACGCGCCGGCAGCAGGGTTTCCACCTGGCGCCGGGCGGTGACCACCGAGGTATGCGCACCGTCGAGTTCGGCGAAGTCGCTGACCAGGCGCTCGGCGGCGTCGAAGGTCTTCGGCGTGTCCAGCATGAAGTCGCGCAGGAAGACGTTGAGGTCGCCCAGGTTCTTGGCCGACTGCGTCTTGTGCAGCAGGCGCAGCGCCATCTCGTTGTCGATGCCGAGCAGGTGGCGGAAGCGTTCGGCATAGCCGGTGAAGCTGTCGAAGTGGTGGACGTCGGCGAGCCGCTGCTTGAGCCTGCGCAGGTCCAGGTCGAAGCCGCCCAGGTCCCTGGCGATGTCGAACGGGCGCTCGGCGATCAGGTAATGCTTGCGCACGTCGGCTGCAGCGGCGCCATTGCCGGCGATCCAGAACAACCGCACCAGGCTCACCACACGTCCATCGCCGGCGCGGTACTCCAGCACCACGGCGGTCCAGGTGGCGCCCTTGCGCAGGTACTGGGTGGCGATTTCGCCGGTGCCCCGGTCCTGCTGGTCGGCCCAGGCGCCGCGCACGTAGGACACCAGGTTGCGGTCGCGCCCGCTGCGTTCGGCTTCACGCGCGGCGGCGTTGAAGTCGACGATCGACGGCGGCACCAGCATGGCCGACATGGCGTCGAGCAGGGTCGACTTGCCCGAGCCCGAGCGGCCCACGAACAGGAAGCCGCGCTCGGCGATCGGCACTTCGGTCAGGCCGTTGAACGTGCCCCAGTTGTGGACCTGCAGGCGGCGCATGCGGAACTGCTGCAACCGTGGGTCCGGCAGCCCGTCGGTGAACAGGGCGGGGGTTTGCTTGGAAATGGCCATGCGGTATCGGTCGTTCCGTTCAGGCGTTGGCAGCCGGGGTTTCGCGCAGCTGGCGGTAGACCGCCGACAGCGCCGAAACATCCTCGGCGGAGAACAGCAGCTTCAAGGCCGGCGACACTTCGTGCCGGTCCTCCTGGCCCGCCAGGCGGGTCAGGATGTGGTTTTCCTTCATCTTCTGCACCGCGGCGGCGACGCGGCGGTTGAAGCCGGCGCGGTCGGTGGAGAGGTTCTTCTCATAGATCGCCAGGGCTTCGGCCATCTCGTTGTCGGCGACCACGGCGCGGTTGCCGCGCGCATCGGCCTCGGCAAGCTGCTGGCGCAGGTACAGCAGCAGCACCGAGTCGATGAAGGTCAACGGCGAGCTGCGCAGCAGCACCGGTGCCTCGATGTCTTCGGTGTCGGCCTGGCGGGTGAAGGCCACGCCGCTGTCGCGGTCCAGGACCAGCTCCAGGAACAGGTCGGCCAGCGCCGAACGGATCGCGGTTTCGCTGCGGATCAGCGCCGGCCACAGCTTGGCATGGCGCAGCTGGTCGATGCTGGGCCCGATCAGCAGCTGGCACAGCGCGCGGCGCGCATCCAGCGGCAGGCGGCCGGTGTCGCCCATGTAGAACACGTCGCTGTTGCGGCGCGGCAGCGGGGTCACCACCACCGGCTCGGCGTCCAGCTCGTCGACGGCGCCATCCACCGGTGCGGCGTCGTGGGTATCTTCATGCCAGCTCATGGCGTTTCTCCTGGGTGAACCAAACCAGCGGAATGCGGGCCCGCCGCCATTGCCCATCGCCACCACGCCAATGCGCGGTTTCCTGTTCGCCCTCGACCACCTGGCCGTGGCGGGTGCCCAGCGACAGGTAGCCGATCACGCTGCCCAGGCCCTGCGGCGCTTCGCGCTGCGACAAGGCCTCGGCGATGCTCAGTTTCGGCTGCAGCGCCAGCAGCTCGTGCAGGTCGCGGCGCAGGCTGCGGAAGTCGATTTCCGACGACGCCACCAGGTCGCCGACGCTTTCCAGGCTGATGCTGGCCGCGTCGTTGCGCTGCACACTGCCATCGACCTGGGCGCTGCGCGGATCGTGCAGCTTCCACTGGCTCCACGAGCGCAGGCGGCTGGTGGTGAGCTGCAGGTCGCGGCCGATCGCGCGCTGGGCGGAGAAGTCGTCGCGCAGGGCCAGCGCTTCGGACTGCGCCTGTTTGAGCAGCTGGGTCAGCCGACGCTGCTCCAGGTAGCCCCGGCTCTGCACGAAGCCGCGCAGGCTGCGCGCGAAGTGCTGCAGCACGTCGTGGACCTGGCCGCCGCGTTCGAGCATGGTGCCGGTGAAGCCGCGCAGGAAGGCACGCTCGTTGCGGTCCAGCTTGCGCGCGAAACCCCGTGCCAGCACAGCTTCCAGCGCGGCGTCGAGCTGGGCGCTCTGTTCGGCGTCGTTGAGCAGCCGCCAGAACGCCTGGAAGCTGCGTCCGGCATCGCTGTCGCCGATCACGTCGACACCTTCGAACAGGCGCGAGAGCACGTCGCCGCGCTCGCTCTCGTCGTCGATGATGCGTTCGCGGAATTCGCGGTTGAGGCGCTCGAAGTCGTCACGGACCCGGCGGAAGTCCTCGGTGAGGTCATCGGCCAGGCCGATGATCTGGCGCGCGCGTTCCAGCGCGCGCTTGCCATCGAGGGCGACGACCCGGCCGGTGCCGACCCGCGCGATCTCGGCGTCGATGCGGTCGCGCTCGTCGCGCAGCGCCGACAGCCGGGCGTCCGGGTCCGATTCGGTCTGCGCGGCCAGCTGCGACAGCTGTTCGATCACCAGCGCCAGGCGGCTCTCGGTGGCGGCGACGCGGGTCTGCTCCAGGCTGTCGGCGAAGCGGATCGCCTGCAGCGCCTGGGTGGAGAGTTCGTACTGCTCCTGCTGGGCGCCCTCGGGCAGGCGTCGCTCCAGCCAGCCCTGGGCCAGCCAGTGGGCGATGTAGGCCTGGGCGGTGCGCGGCAGCTCGCGCGAGAGTTCCTCGCCGTTGAGCTGGTCCAGCGCGCGCTGCAGGCGGTCGTGCAGGACCGCAGAGGCCAGGGTGCGCTCGCCGTCCATCAGCAGGCTCTGCAGCAGGCCGATGATTTCCGGTGCATTGGCGGCGGCCAGCAGCTTCCACTGGGGCTGGTCGCGCAGGGTGCGGTAACGGGTGATGCGTTCGCGGTGCTTCATGCAGCCAGGACATCCGGAAGTACACCGCGCGGCCGTGCGCCGCGCAGCAGGAAGGCGGTCGGCCCGGTGCCGACGCACCGGGCATGCGGCAGGTTCAGCGCTTGCCGCCTACTTCGATGAAGCGCAGGAACTCGGCGCGCGTACGCGCGTCTTCGCGGAAGCTGCCGAGCATCTTGGAGGTGACCATGCTGACCCCACGCTTGTGGATGCCACGGGTGGTCATGCACTCGTGCGCGCCTTCCACCACCACGCCCACGCCGATCGGCTGCAGCACGTCCTGGATGCACTGGGCGATCTGCGCGGTCATCTTCTCCTGCACCTGGAAGCGGCGGGCGTAGGCCTCGACCACGCGGGCCAGCTTGCTGATGCCCACCACCTTGCCGGCCGGCAGGTAGCCGACGTGGACGCGACCGATGATCGGCGCCATGTGGTGTTCGCAATGGCTTTCGTACTCGATGTCGCGCAGCACGATCAGCTCGTCATAGCCGGCCACTTCCTCGAAGGTGCGTTCCATGTAGGCGCGCGGGTCGTCGCGGTAGCCGCTGAACCAGTCGCCATAGGCTTCGGCAACGCGCCGCGGGGTGTCCAGCAGGCCTTCACGGGTGGGGTCTTCACCGGCCCAGCGCAGCAGCGTGCGCACTGCCGATTCGGCATCGGCCTGGGTCACCGGGGTCGCGTCGTTGTCTTTTTTGCTCATTACATACAGCACCCGAAGGGGGGCGAGCATCGTACCCGACAGAGCCCATGGTCGTCCCGCGCCACCCGGCATGCCCGCCGTGCCGGCGGGATCCGTTGGGCTGGGGTTGTGCCTGGGTATTGATAGGAAGGAAATTAGTAGTATCCTATCTATTCCATGAAACGCGCCCTCGACGAACGTACCCAGCTGCAGATGCAGCTCAGCTCCGGCCTGCTCCATTCGGGCCGGCAGTGGCAACGCCTGGCCGACCAGGCGCTGGGCAGCTATGGCATTTCAGCCGCCTGCACCATGCCGCTGCTGCTGATCGGCCGCGCGGGCGGCGGTATCCGCCAGGTCGCACTGGCCCAGCTGCTGGGCATGGAAGGCCCGTCGCTGGTGCGCCTGCTGGACAAGCTCTCGGCCAGCGACCTGGTCCGCCGCGAATGCGACGCCAGCGACCGCCGCGCCAACCTGCTGTGGCTGACCGACAAGGGTGAGGCCCTGGTCAGCGAGCTCGAATCGGCGCTGATCGGCCTGCGCCAGGACGTGTTCGGCCAGTTGAGCAACGACGAGCTGCGCACCGTGCTGAAGCTGTGGCAGCTGCTCGCCGACGCGTCCGAGCGGGTGACGTAAGCCACTGCCGCGTTGCTGACCCGGTGCCGCCCTGCGGCGCCGGGATGACCCCTTTCCGCCCTCCCCTGCGAAACCCCGCCCCGATGTACGGTGAATTCAGTCTCTATGGTGTGTTCGTCCCGACCCTGCTCGGGCTGATGCTGCTGGCGTACCTGCTCAAGAGCGGGCTGCGCGTGGTCCTGCAGCGCACCAGCGCCTACCGCCACATCTGGCACCCCGCCCTGTTCAACCTGGCCGTGTACGTGATCGTGCTTGGCGGGTTGTTTTCCCTGATGCGTTGGATGCAATCGTGAACAAGATCCTCAAGCACACCTTCCCGGTCGTCCTGACCGTGGTCGCCGTCATCGCCGCGCTGCTGGTGCTGCGCCACCTGTGGTCGTACTACATGGACGAGCCGTGGACCCGCGACGCGCATGTCAGCGCCGACGTGGTCCAGGTCGCGCCGGACGTCTCCGGACTGGTGGAAGCGGTGAAGGTGGCCGACAACCAGCCGGTCAGGCAGGGCGAGGTGCTGTTCGTGGTGGACCGCGCCCGCTACCAGATCGCGCTGGAACAGGCCCAGGCCACGCTGGGCGAACGCCGCGCGACGCTGGAGCAGCTGCGCCGGGAGATCGCCCGCGATCGCAGCCTGCGCGACCTGGTCGCCGCCGAAGACGCCGAAGTGCGCCGCGCCAAACTGCAGGCGGCGCAGGCCGCTGCCGCCACCGCGCAGGCCGCGGTGGACCTGGCCCGGCTCAACCTGGCCCGCACCGAAGTGCGCAGCCCCAGCAACGGCCACGTCAACGACCGCACCGTGCGCACCGGGGACTACGTGACCGCCGGCCGCCCGGTGATGGCGGTGCTGGACACCAGCTCGTTCCGGGTCGATGGCTACTTCGAGGAAACCCGCCTGCGCGGCGTGCACGCCGGCCAGAAGGTCGACATCCGCCTGATGGGCGAGGCGCAGCCGCTGCAGGGCCATGTGCAGAGCATCGCCGCCGGCATCGAGGACCGCTACCGCAGCGAAGGCTCCAGCCTGCTGCCGAACGTGACCCCGGCCTTCGACTGGGTGCGGCTGGCCCAGCGCATCCCGGTGCGCATCCACATCGACCGCGTGCCCACCGGCGTGAACCTGATCGCCGGCCGCACCGCCACGGTCACCATCGAGCCGGATGCGGCCACCGCGACGCCGGCACGACCGGCCCGGGCGGCACTGTGAAGCGCCCGGCCCTGCACCGCATGGCGTTCGCGCTGGCGCTGACCAGCCTGGCCGCCTGCCGTACGGTCGGTCCCGACTACGCGGTGCCGGCCAGCGCGGCCTTCCAGCGCCCGGACGCGAATGCCGCCTTCATCGACACCGCCAACCCGCAGGTGGCGCCCGGCGCCGAGTTGCCGGCGCGCTGGTGGGAGCTGTACCAGGACGCCACGCTCAACGGGCTGGTCGAGCAGGCGCTGCGCGACAACGTTGAGCTGAAGGTGGCCGACGCCAACCTGCGCCGCGCCGCCGCCGTGTACGAGCAGGCGCTGGACGCCGGTGGCTTCGAGTACGAGGCCGAAGCCGGGGTGAGCCGTGCGCAGCTGTCGGCCGAGTCGTTCCTGCTCGAACACGAACTGCCGCCGATCAACCTGGCCGACGGCAAGTTCGCCGTCTCCTACCAGTTCGACCTGTTCGGCAAGCTCAAGCGCGCCTCCGAGGCCGCGCGGGCCGATGAGCAGGCCGTGGCCGCGGCGATGGACCTGGCGCGCGTTTCGCTGGTGGCCCAGGTGGCCGGCAGTTATGTGGAGATCTGCCATGCCAACCACGAGCTGCACGTGGCCGAACATTCCCTGCAGCTGCAGCAGCGCAGCCGCGGAGTGACCCAGCGGCTGATCGACGCCGGCCGCGGCACGCCGCCCGAACTGGCCCGCGCCAATGCGCAGGTGGCGATGCTGGAGGC
>NZ_CAUQPH010000083.1:0-15952 GCF_963519925.1 uncultured Stenotrophomonas sp.
GGCCTGGGGCGGGTTCGCACTGGCAGCGGCGGTGCCGCTGGGCTGGCTGCTGCCGGGACCGGCGCTGGCACTGGCGGCGCTGGGTGGGGCTTTGCTGGGCGCGGCGGCATGGCAGCGCTGCCATGGGGCGGTCGGACCGCTCTGGTAGACTGCGGCGATGACTGACGACCTCCCCCAGGCTGCTGCCCCCGCGGCCCCAGCAGACGTGCCCTCTGCTGCACAGCGCATCATGGCGACCCGCTTCCGTGGCTTCCTGCCGGTGGTGGTGGACGTGGAAACCGGGGGCTTCGACTGCAACCGCAACGCGTTGCTGGAGATCGCCGCGGTACCGATCGAGATGGACGACAACGGCCTGCTCTTCCCGGGGCAGACCGCCAGCGCGCACGTGATCCCGGCCGAGGGCCTGGAGATCGATCCGAAGTCGCTGGAGATCACCGGCATCATCCTCGACCACCCGTTCCGCCTGGCCAAGAGCGAGAAGGACGCGCTGGACCACATCTTCGTGCCGGTGCGCGCGGCGATGAAGAAGTACGGCTGCCAGCGCGCGATCCTGGTCGGGCACAACGCGCACTTCGACCTGGGCTTCGTCAATGCGGCGGTGAACCGGGTCGGACACAAGCGCAACCCGTTCCATCCGTTCAGCGTGTTCGACACGGTGACCATGGCCGGCATCGCCTACGGGCAGACCGTGCTGGCGCGTGCGGCCACGGCGGCGGGGTTGGGCTGGGATGCGGAAGAAGCGCACAGCGCGGTGTATGACACCGAACAGACCGCGAAGCTGTTCTGCACGATCGCCAACGCGTGGCCCCGCCCCTGATCAACCGATCGCGGTGCGGTCGCGGCCTTCGCTCTTGGCCCGGTACAGCGCGCGGTCGGCGCGCTGGTAGAGCAGCATCGGGGTACGGTCGGCCGCATCCAGTTCGACCAGGCCGGCGCTGAAAGTCACCTGCAGGCCGGGTACGCCGGCCCAGTCCGGATGGTCATGGAACAGCCCGCGCAGGCGCGCGCAGACCTGCGCCGCTTCGGCCAGGCGGGTGTCATTGAGCAGCAGGGTGAATTCCTCGCCGCCGGTACGCGCCGGCATGTCCGAATCGCGGCACGCCGAGGCGATTACCCGCGCCACTTCCACCAGCACCACGTCGCCCACGCTGTGGCTGTGGCGGTCGTTCACTTCCTTGAAGTGGTCGATGTCCAGCACCACCAGGCACAGCGGGTGGCCGCTGCGCTGGGAACGGGCGAAGTCGCGCGCCAGCGCCTCGTCGAACGCACGGCGGTTGGGCAGGCCGGTCAGCGCGTCTTCGCGTGCCTGCCGTTCGAACTGCTCGGCCTGCACCGCCAGGCGCTCGGCGAGCAGTGTCTTCTCTTCGTTCAGCGCCTGCAGGCTGGCGGTCTGCGCCTGCAGGTCGCGGGTGGCCGCATCGACGCGGCGCGCCAGGCGCACGTTGCTGGCCTTGTAGCGTTTGATCAGGTATCGGTACAGCGCCACCAGCCCGGCCAGCAGCAGCAGGCCACCGATGAACTGTACGCTGCGCCGCTGCCACAGGAACGGCTCGACCGTGAACGCCCAGGTGGCTTCGCTGCCACTCCAGGTGCCGCCGGGATGCGCAGCCGCAACATGCAGGGTGTAATCCCCCGGCGGCAGGCCGATGAATTCCACGTTGCGCTGCTGGCCGCGCTCGATCCAGCTGGCGTCCAGACCGTCCAGCCGGGTGCGGTAGCGGATCCGCTCGGACATGAGGTAGCTCAGCCCGACGTAGTTGATGGTGATGCGGCGGCCGCCGGGCAACCGGTTGTGGTTGCTGCCCTGCCAATGCAGCGGCACCCCGTCGACCAGCACGTTCTCTATGGCCGCAGGCGGCGCCAGGCGTTCGCGGAACCGCTGCAGGCGCAGTGGGTCGACGGTGCTCAGCCCGCCGGCGGTGACCACCCAGAAGGTGCCGTCATTGCGCAGGATCGCCGACGGGCCGGAGCTGCCGTTGGCCTGCGAGTTGGCCATGCCGTCGATCTCGTTATAACGGTCGACCTCGACGACCCGCCTGCGTCCGTCAGCAACGTCGTTGAGCAGCGCCATGTCGGTGCGCAGGATGCCGCGATTGGAACTGATCCATACATTGCCGATGCGGTCGGGCACCAGCTGGAACACGGTGTCCACCGGCATGCCCTGCTCCAGGCCTACCCGCGCCAGTTGGCCGTCACGGTAGCGGTACAGGCCGCGGTCACTGCTGATCCACATCGCATCGCCGATGTGCTGGAAGCCGAACACGCTGCGCCCGCCGCCGAGCGGGGCCAGGTCGACCGCCTCCACGCGGTTGCCGCGCAACACACGGATGCCTTCGATGGTGCCGATCCAGAGGTCGCCGGCGTCGTCATGCGCCAGGGCGGTGATCAGCCCGGTCGGCAGGCCCGCAATGCCGGGCACGGTGACGCCGTTGGCGTCCAGCCGCGCCACGCCTTTCTGGGTGCCGGCCCACACCGCGCCGTCGCGGTCCACGCTCATCGCGCGGATGTTCCCGCCCGGCAGGCCGTCTTCCGCGCCGTACCGGCGCAGCATGCGGCCCTGCCCGTCCAGGCGCAGGATGCCATCGCCGAACGTGCCCACCCACAGCGCGTTGTCATGGTCCTGGGCCAGGCTCAGCACCGAGGGCGTCTTGCCGCCGCTGTTGCGCAGCGCGACCGGGTGGAACCGGCCCTGGCTGTCGCGGCGGTCCAGGCCGCTGGCACTGCCCACCCACAACTGGCGGCTGCGGTCTTCCAGCACGGTGCGTACGTAGGCGCCGCTGAGCCCATCGTGTTCGGTGAAGCTGCTGAACAACGTCTCGCGCAGCCGGTACAGCCCGCCGTTGGCGCCCACCCAGATGCTGCCTTCGGCATCCTCGCGCAGGCTGACCACGCGCCCGCCCGGCAATGACAGCCCGGTGGGCAGGCGTTCCAGGCCATGCCGGGAAAGCCGCAGCAGGCCCTGGCTCTCGGTGCCCAGCCACAGGTCGCCGTGGCGGTCCTGCAGCATCGAAGTGATGTGCATGCCGGTGGCCTGCCGGTGCTGCAGCTGCGGCACGCCGTCCTGCATGCGGTAGATGCGCTCGCCGGCGACGATCCACAGCACGCCATCCGGGGCCCGGTATGGCCAGACCAGGCCGCGGCCCAGGCCCCAGCTTTCCGGTGCGCGGCGCAGCACGCCGTCGGTGCCGCGCACCACCAGGCCATCCAGGGTGCCGACCCAGACCCGGTCCTGCGCGTCCACCACCAGTTTGGTGAAGCTCATCGCCATCGGCACACCCGGCGGGGGTGGCTGGTACTCGAACTTCCCGTCGCGGGTCACGCTGCCGATGCCGTTGCCTTCGTACAGCAGCCAGAGCCGGCCATGGCTGTCCATCTGCATGGCCTGGATCAGCACCTGCGGTGCCGGTGGCTGGTGCGGGAACACCTGCCAGCGCCCGTCGGCGGTGCGGCGGGTGACGTTGCCGCGCGAATCGCTGATCCACAGGCCGCCGTCGCGGTCCACGAACAGCGCCCCCACGCCGTTGTCGCGCAGGCCGGGTCGGGTACTGCGGTCGAACACGGTGAAGTCCAGCCCGTTGTAGCGCACCAGGCCTTCCCAGGTGGCGAACCACAGGTGCCCTTCCGGGGTCTGCGCGATGTCGCGCAGCGAGTTGTGCGGCAGCCCGTTGCGCGAGGTCCAGACATCGATGGCGTAGTCGCGCAGCGGCGGCGGGCCATCCTGCGCGGCGAGCGTCCCCGGCAGCCCGGACAACAGGCACAGCAACAACAGCGCCTGGCAAAGGCGCTGGAGGGTCACTGCTGCTTGTGCCGGCCGCCACCGGGTCCAGCCTCCCCCTTGCCTCATCCGCAAGGATCCGACAGGGAGCTGGAAAGGAAGCCGGCCAGATCGAACGCACTCATGCGGCAAACGCTGGCGGGGGATGCCCATAGTAGGCAAATCCGCGCCGCTTTGCCCGTGCCGGCTCAGCCGGCGCGATGGGCCGCGGGGCGTGGCGGTACCGGCCAGTGCACGATCGCCTCGAGCCCGCCCTGCGCGAGGTTGCGCAGGTGCAGCGTGGCGCCGTCTTTCTCGGCCAGCGCACGGGCAATGGTCAGGCCCAGCCCGGCCCCGCCGGTGGCCCGCGAACGTGAGGTCTCCAGCCGCACGAACGGGTCGAACACGGTTTCCAGTTCGTCCTCGGCCAGGCCGGGCCCCTGGTCGCGCACGCGCACCCGCACGCCGTCGCTGCCCTGCTCCACCCTGACCTCGGCGGTGCCGCCGTAACTGATCGCGTTGTCCACCAGGTTCGAGAACAGGCGGTGCATGGCCAGGGGCCGCAGCATCAACACCGCGCCGCTGCCCTGCGCGAAGCGGGCCTCCGCGCCGGCCTCGACCGCGTCTTCGACAATGCTTTCCAGCAGCGAATCCAGGTCCAGCGCCGCGCGCGGTTCGGCACTCTCCGCGCTGCGGGCCAGCTCCAGGCCCTCGCGGATCAGTGCCTGCATCGCGCCCAGGTCGCCGATCAGGCGCTCGCGCAGCGCTTCATCGCCCACGTTTTCCAGGCGCAGGCGCAACCGGGTTACCGGGGTCTGCAGGTCGTGGGTGATCGCGGCCAGCATCTGGGTGCGCTCGCCCAGCGTGCGCTGCAGGCGCTTCTGCATGGCGTTGAAGGCCTCAGCCGCACGCCGGACTTCCAGCGGCCCGGTCACCGGCAGCGGTTCGCGCTGCAGGTCGTCGCCGAGCTCGGCCGCGGCCGACGCCAGCCGCTGCAGCGGCGCGCTGGCCATGCGCGCGACCAGGTAGGCCAGCCCGCCGATGGCCAGCACCAGCAGGGTCAGGAACAGCGGGTCGACCGCCAGGATGCCGTTGTGGGCGATGGCGGGCGATTCCAGCGCCAGCGACAGCACGGTGCCGTCGCTGAGCGGCACCTGCACCGCCCGGCATTTGGGCGGAATGAAGGCCGGGTCGCGTTCGTGCGGCGGCCGGCGCCGCTCCTGCGGCGGCGGCGGTGGGAGCAGTTCCTGGGCCTTGGCCAGGCAGGAACGGAACGAGGTGAAATGCACCGTGGCATGCGCCACCGGGCCCTGGCGGTCATCCAGCACCGCCATCATCGCGGCGTCCTCGCGGCCCAGGCGCGCCCCGTCCGGCAGGCTGCGCACCGCCGGCCCGCCCACCATCAACAGCCGGTCGCGCAGCTCGGGGTTGCCGTCGAGCATGTTGACGAAGCCCTGCAGGCGGTCCGCGATGCGATTGAGGTTCTGGCGTTCGAATTCCTGCTGGCGCTTGGCGCTGGCCAGCATGGTCGCGCCGATGGCGGCCACGCTCATGCCCAGCAGCAGGATCAGGAACAGGCGCCCGACCATGGAGGCGAAGAAACCGCGCAGCCGCTTCATTCCAGGGTGACCGCCGTGGCCAGCACGTAGCCTTCGTTGCGCACGGTCTTGATCAGCCCATCGCTGCCGCCATCGTCGGCCAGCTTGTTGCGCAGGCGGCTGACCTGCAGGTCGATCGCGCGGTCCTGCGACTCATAGTTGCGGCCGCTGCTGAGCGACACAAGCTGCTCGCGCGACAGCACCTTGTTGGCATGGCCGACGAACACCCGCAGCAGGCGGAACTCCGCGCCGGACAGCACCACCACGCGCCCGTCCGGGTCGACCAGGTGGCGATGTTCCAGGTCGAAGACCCACTGCGAGAAACGCGCGCGGCGGATCGCCAGCGGTTCCAGGTTGGCCGGCAGCGCCTCGGTCCGGCGCAGCACGTTGCGGATCCGCGCCAGCAGCTCGCGCGGTTCGAACGGCTTGCCCAGGTAGTCGTCGGCGCCCATCTCCAGGCCCAGCACGCGGTCGATCGGCTCGCTGCGCGCGGTGAGCATGATCACCGGCGTGCTCGAGCGCGCGCGCAGGTCACGGCACAGGGTGAGCCCGTCCTCGCGCGGCAGGTTGAGGTCGAGCACGATCAGGTCCACATGCTCGCGGTCCAGTACCTGGCGCATGCCCTGGCCATCGCTGGCAGTGCTCACCTGGTAGCCGGCGCGGCCGAGCTGCTCGGCCAGCAGCTGGCGGATGTCATTGTCGTCGTCGACGATCAGCAGGCGTTGCATCGTTGTGGTCTCCATGCGGCGATGATCCCCTGTCGGGAGCTGAACCGCATCCTCTGGTTTGCGTATGCATGTTTCAGGCACCTCGCCCGATACATGCCGACACGTGGAAAGGTGGCGTGGTTACGTGGTGTTACACGGCGAGCGTTGAGCGGCCCTGCCCCGCTCTTCACAATGCTGACAACGCCGGACACCGGCCTGTCGAGTTGACGATCATCGTGAAGCCCCGCCTGCCCACCACCCGCCGCGGCCGCGTGCTGCTGTTGATCGCCGCCCTCGTCGTGGTCGTCGCCATTGTCGCATGGACCCTGCGCAAGCCCAGCGCGCCGACCCTGGCTACCAGTCCGGTGACCCGCGGCGACCTGGAACAGACGGTGGAAGCCACCGGGGTGATCGATGCCTACAAGCTGGTCAGCGTCGGTGCGCAGGCGTCCGGCCAGATCAAGTCGCTGAAGGTGCAGCTGGGCGACACCGTCAGACAGGGCGACCTGATCGCCGAAATCGACGCCACCACCCAGCAGAACGCTGTGCTCAATGCGCAGGCGTCGCTGGACCAGGTCATCGCCCAGCGCGCGGTGCAACAGGCCAGCCTGCGCCAGGCCGAACTGGAGTTCGCCCGCCAGCAGCAGATGCTGGCTGCCGAAGCGACCTCGCGGGCCGAATATGACACCGCCGAAGCCCAGCTGAAGACCGCCCGTGCCCAGGTCAAGTCGTACGAGGCGCAGATCAAGGGCCGCGAAACCGAGCTCGGCACCGCCAACGCCAACCTGGCTTACACCCGCATCACCGCGCCGATGGACGGCACCGTGGTCGCGGTGGTCGCCGAAGAAGGCCGCACCGTCAACGCCAACCAGACCGCACCGACGATCGTCATGCTGGCGCGGTTGGACCTGGTCACGGTCAATGCGGAAGTGTCCGAAGCGGACGTGGTCAAGATCAAGGCCGGCATGCCGGTGTACTTCACCACCCTGGGCGATCCGGACCGCAAGTACCACGCCACCCTGCGCCAGATCAATCCGGCGCCCTCGTCGATCGCCAGCGACAGTTCGAGCAGCTCCAGTTCGTCCAGTTCCAGCGCCAGCACCGCCGTGTACTACAACGCACTGTTCGACGTGGAAAACCCGGACGGTACGCTGCGCATCGACATGACCGCGCAGGTCTCGGTGCTGCTCAAGCAGGCCAGGGGCGTACTGACCATTCCGTCGGTGGCGCTGGGCCCGAAGGCGCGCGACGGCCAGTACGTGGTGCGCGTGGCCGATGCCGACGGCATGCCGCAGCCGCGCAAGGTCAGGATCGGCATCAACACCGGCTCCAGCGCCGAAGTGCTCTCGGGGTTGAAGGAAGGCGAGAAGGTGGTGGTCGGTGAAGGCAGCGCCACCCCGACCGCCAACAGCGGTGGCAGCCGCGGCGGTGCGCAGATGCGCATGGGCGGCCCGGGCATGGGGCCGCGTCGATGAAGACCGCTGCGACCGGCGCGCCGCTGCTGCGGCTGCGCGACCTGCGCCGGGAGTTTCCCGCCGGCGAAGAGACCATCGCCGTGCTGCGCGACGTCAACCTGGACATTGCCGCCGGCGAAATGGTGGCCATCGTCGGCCAGTCCGGCTCGGGGAAGTCGACGCTGATGAACATCCTCGGCTGCCTGGACCGCCCCACCCGCGGCAGCTACCAGGTCGCCGGCCGCGAGACCGGCAGCATGCTGCCCGACGAGCTGGCCGAACTGCGCCGCGAGCACTTCGGCTTCATCTTCCAGCGCTACCACCTGCTGGGTGACCTCGATGCCCGCGGCAACGTGGAAGTGCCGTCGGTGTACGCCGGCAGCCCGGCGGCGGTGCGCAGCGCGCGCGCCGAACAGCTGCTGCAGCGGCTGGGCCTGGGCGACCGCATGCGGCACAAGCCCGGCCAGCTGTCCGGCGGCCAGCAGCAGCGCGTATCGATTGCGCGGGCGTTGATGAACGGCGGCGAGGTGATCCTGGCCGACGAACCCACCGGCGCGCTGGACACGAAATCCGGCGAGGAAGTGATGGGCATCCTGGGCGAGCTGCATGCCGAAGGCCACACCATCATCATCGTCACCCACGACATGTCGGTGGCCGAACACGCCCAGCGCATCATCGAGATCCGCGACGGCGAGATCATCGCCGACCGCATCAACCCCAACGCGCCCAGCTACCGGGCCCAGCGCACGCCGACCGTGGCCGCCGCCAGGGGGCACAGCCGGCGTGCCGCGCGCGACCGCTTCACCGAGGCGTTCCGCATGGCCCTGCTGGCGATGAACGCGCACCGCCTGCGCACCTTCCTGACCATGCTCGGCATCATCATCGGCATTGCCTCGGTGGTGTCGGTAGTGGCGATGGGCAATGGATCGCAGCAGCAGATCCTGCAGAACATCAGCGCGCTCGGCACCAACACCATCGACGTCTACCCCGGCCGCGGCTTCGGCGACATGCGCTCGGCACGCGTGCAGACCCTGAAGGCCAGCGATGCCGATGCGCTGTCGCGGCAGAGCTACATCGACAGCGTCACCCCCAGCGTCTCCTCGTCGGCCACCGCGCGCTACCGCAACCAGTCGGCCACCGCACAGGTCAGCGGCGTGGGCGAACAGTTCTTCCGGGTCAAGGGCGTGACCCTGAGCGCGGGCAGTTTCTTCGATGCCGATGCGGTGAAAGGACTGGCGCAGGTGGCGGTGATCGATGAGAACACCCGCGCCCAGTTCTTCCCCAACGGCGCCGACCCGGTCGGCCAGGTGATCCTGCTGGGCAACGTGCCGGTGCGCGTGATCGGCGTGGCACAGCGCCAGAGCATGGGCTTTGGCAGCAGCACCAGCCTTTCGATCTGGGTGCCCTACACCACCGTGATGTCGCGCATGCTGGGCCAGAGCCACGTGTCCAGCATCACCGTACGGGTGGACGATGCAACCCCGATGGATGCGGCGCAGGCGGCGATCTCCAGGCTGCTGGTCATGCGCCACGGTACCGAGGACTTCTTCCTGAGCAACAGCGCCGAGATCCGCGACACCATCGAGCAGACCACGCGCACGATGACGCTGCTGATCAGTGCGATCGCCGCGATCGCGCTGCTGGTAGGCGGGATCGGGGTGATGAACATCATGCTGGTGTCAGTCACTGAACGCACCCGCGAAATCGGCGTGCGCATGGCGGTGGGCGCGCGGCAAAGCGATATCCGCCAGCAGTTCCTGATCGAAGCGGTACTGGTCTGCCTGCTCGGCGGCGTGCTCGGAGTGGCGCTGTCGCTGCTGGTGGGCTGGTTGTTCGGCAGATTCGCGGCGGATTTCCAGATGGTGTTCTCGACCGCCTCGATCATTGCCGCGTTCGCCTGCTCCAGCCTTATCGGCGTGGCGTTCGGCTTCCTTCCGGCCCGTAGTGCGGCCCAACTCGACCCCGTGGAGGCGCTGGCGCGCGAATGAAGATTCCATTCCTTTCCCCGTTCGTCCTGCTGCTGTCGGCGTGCGCGAGCACCGGCCAGTACCAGGTGGATCCGCCCAGCGTGCCGGCGGTGTATGGCCGTGGCGATGCGCAGCGCAATGCGCCGGTCGAACCGTCGGCCACGCCTGCCACCAGCCCGCGCAGCGACGTCCGCGACGACGCGTGGTGGAGCGGCTTTGGCGACCCGCGACTGGACCGGGTCATCGCCCGCGCCCTGCAGGCCAACACCGACCTGGCCTCGGCCGGGCTGGCGGTGCAGCGTGCCCGGCTGCAGGCCGGGCTGAGCGACAACGCGCTGTGGCCGCAGCCATCAGGCAGCGTCAGCAGCAGCGGCAACCGTGCCATCGACCAGGGCGCGGACTGGAACCGCGGCAGTTCGGCCGGCGTTTTGCTGCAATGGGAAATCGATCTGTGGGGACGCCTGCGCGCCCAGCGCGACATCGCACAGTGGGAAGCGCAGGCCAGCGAAGAAGACCTGCAGAACACGGCGCTGCTGGTGATCGGCGATGTAGCGACCCAGTACTGGACCCTGGCGTACCTCAACCAGTCGATCAGCGCCGGCCAGGCCAACCTGGAGCGCCTGCAGCGCACCCTGGAACTGGTGCAGGCGCGGTTCGACGCCGGTGCGGTGTCGCGGCTGGAAGTGCGCCAGGCCACGCAGTCGCTGGAGGCGCAGCGGGCCGCGCAGAGCGCGCTGGAACAGCAACGGGTGGCCAGCCGCAATGCGCTCACCGTGCTGCTGGACGGCCAGCCGTGGCCGCAGGCCGACGAGCCGCAGGTGCTGGAGATCGCTGCCACCCCGGTGATTGCCGAAGGCCTGCCGGCCGGCCTGCTGGGTCGCCGACCCGACCTGCGCGCGGCCGAACTGCGCCTGCGCAACAGCCTGACGAACATAAAGGTGACCGCGACGAGTTATTACCCGGCGCTGAGCCTGACCGGCGGCGTGAGCAGCGGCGCGACCACCTTGTCGGACGTGTTGAAGAATCCGGTGGCGTCGCTGGGCGCGGGCCTGTCGCTGCCGTTCCTGAACATCCGCCAGGCGCAGCTGGACACGCAGATCGCCGGCACCGATTACCAGATCGCCGCCAATACGTTCCGGCGCACGCTGTACACGGCGCTGTCGGAAGTGGACAACGCGCTGTCGGCGCGCAGCCAGCTGGCCACCCAGGTGGCGGCATCGCAGGCGTCGTATGACGAAGCGGTGGAAATCGAGCGCATGTACGAAGTGCGCTACCGGGTCGGCGCGACAGACCTGCGCACCTGGCTGGAAGCGCAGCAGACCCGGCGTGATGCGGAGCTGTCGCTGGCGTCGGTGAAGCAGAAGCAGCTGGTGAACGATGTGACGCTGTTCAAGGCGTTGGGGGGAAGCGCCAACGCGCCGTAGAGCCACGCCCTGCGTGGCTTCGCGGTACCGGACCAAAGCGCAGCCACGCAGGGCGTGGCTCTACGCGGCCGGTGGTTACCCGCGCTGGCGGACCGCCTCGAACAGGGCGACGCCCGCGGCCACCGAGACGTTCAGGCTTTCGATGTCGCCCGGCATCGGAATCTTGACCAGGCCATCGCAGTTCTCGCGGGTCAAGCGGCGCATGCCGTCCGCTTCGCCGCCGAGGACCAGCGCGACGTTGCCCTTCAGATCGATGGAATACAGCGAGGCGGTGGCTTCGCCGGCCAGGCCGTAGATCCAGACGCCCTGCTTCTGCAGGTCCTTCAGGCAACGCGACAGGTTGGTCACCGCAACCACCGGAATACGGTCGGCGGCACCTGCCGAGGTTTTGCGCACGGTGGCATTGACCGTGGCCGACTTGTCCTTGGGAATGATCACCGCGGTGGCCCCGGCGGCGGCAGCGCTGCGCAGGCAGGCGCCGAGGTTGTGCGGGTCCTGCACCTCGTCGAGGATCAGCAGCAGGGCCTTGCCCTCGGCCGCTTCGACCAGGCCTTCGAGCTCGTTCTCGCCGTAGGTCCGGGCCGCCTGGTAGCGGGCGGCCACGCCCTGGTGGCGCACCGAACCGCCCACGCCGTCCAGCGCCTGGGTGTTCACCTTGCGCACGTCGATGCCCTTGCGCCGTGCGTTTTCCTCGATTTCGGTCAGCCGGGGATTCTTCGCGCTGGCCTCGATGAGCACTTCGCGGACGTTCTCGGCATCGTTCTCGATCGAGGAGGCGACGGCGTTGACGCCGACGATCCACTGGCTTTGCTTGCTCATTGCGGGGCGGGACCGGTACAGGGGGTGGTAATGGTAGAGCATTGCCGGGGGTCTGTCCGGCGTACAGCCGGGCAGAGCCCGGCTCTACCCGGCTGCCTTACCGCGGCCAGCGCTGGGTGTCGCGGTCCGGGTGCTGGTTGGAAACCAGCGTCCGCAGCCGCTCGGCGTCGGGGTCGTCTTCCTGCAGGATCACCGCCAGCCCGCCAAGGTGGTCCACGAACGGCAGCTTGGACTCGGTGCCGTACTGGACCGTGGGCGGGAGGCGTCCAGGCTGGTCGAAGGCACCGGCGGCCACGGCCATGCCGTCTTCGCCCTCGTAGGTCAGCGGGGTACCGCAGTCGGCGCAGAAGCCGCGTCTGAAATGGTTGGACGACTGGAACCGGCGCGGTTCGCCGCGGGTCCACTGGAAGTCGGCACCGCGCACCGAGACCAGCGGCGCGTAGTACGCGCCGAAGGCCTTCTGGCACATCCGGCAGTGGCAGATGGAGATGTCAGGCAGGGCGCCGCGGACGTGGAAGCGGATCGCGCCGCACTGGCAACCGCCGGAGAATTCTGGAACGGGGTTCATGGGTCGGTCCTCGCGTGGCGTACCGACCAACGGTCGGTACCTACCGGTTGGAAGCCTGGGTAGATGCCGAACGATGGTCGGCATCCCGGTGACGCCTCAATACTTCTGCTTCTGCCGCTTGGCCGGCTGGCCACGTGGCGGGAACGCCGGTTCTTCGTCGTCCTTCTCTTCCACCAGGCGGAAGTCGATCTTGCGCTCTTCCATGCTGGCCTTGAGCACCAGGATCCGCACGCGGTCGCCCAGACGGTAGCTCTTGCCGCGGCGCTCGCCACTGAGCGTCTTGCGGGTGGCATCGAACTGGTAATAGTCGTGCGGCAACTGGGTGACGTGGACAAGGCCGTTGACCTTGGATTCGTCCAGCTCCACGAACAGGCCGAAGCTGGTCACGCCGCTGATCACGCCGTCGAACTGCCCACCGACGTGCTTTTCCATCCACGCCGCGCGGTAGCGTTCGTCCACTTCGCGCTCGGCCTCGTCGGCACGGCGCTCGCGTTCGGAACACTGCAGCGCCAGCGCGGCCATTTCGCGCTGGGTGTAGGTGAACTTGTCCAGCGGCTTGCCGCTCAGCGCGTGCTTGATCGCGCGGTGCACCAGCAGGTCGGGGTAGCGGCGGATCGGCGAGGTGAAATGCGCGTAGGCATCCAGCGCCAGCCCGAAGTGGCCCTGGTTTTCCGGCGAATACACCGCCAGGCTCTGGCTGCGCAGCAGCACCGATTCCAGCAGCGCGGCGTCGGGACGCTCGCGTACCTTCTTGAGCAGCTTGGTGTAGTCGCCCGGCTGCACCTTCGACCACGGCGGCAGGCTCAGCTTGAATTCCTTGAGGAACTCCAGCAGGTCGTCGAACTTCGCCTCCGGCGGCTTGGCGTGGTCACGGAACGGCGCCGGCATGTGCTTGTACAGCAGGTAACGCGCGGCCTGCACGTTGGCCGCGATCATGCATTCCTCGATCAGCTTGTGTGCGTCGTTGCGCACCAGCATGCCGGCCTGGGTGACTTCGCCGGTGTTGTCCAGCACGAAGCGCACTTCGGACGATTCGAACTCGATCGCACCGCGCCGGGTGCGCGCCTTGGCCAGCACTTTGTACAACTGGTGCAGGCGCTCGACCTGCGGCAGCACCGCGGCAATCTGCGTGCGCACCGCCGGATCGTTTTCACCGACCGCCTGCCAGACCTGGTTATAGGTCAGGCGGGCATGCGAGTTCATCACCGCTTCGTAGAAGCGCGAGTGCATCACTTCACCGTCGCGCCCGACCTGCATGTCGCAGACGAAGCACATGCGGTCGACCTTGGGCATCAGCGAGCAGATGCCGTTGGACAGGGTCTCGGGCAGCATCGGCACGACGAAGCCGGGGAAGTACACCGAGGTGGCGCGCTTCTGCGCCTCATCGTCCAGCGGCGTGCCGGGGCGGACATAGTTGGAGACGTCGGCGATGGCCACCACCAGGCGGAAGCCGTCGGCGTTGGGTTCGCAGTAGACCGCGTCGTCGAAGTCCTTGGCGTCTTCACCGTCGATGGTCACCAGCGGCGTGCTGCGCAGGTCGACGCGGTCGCCGATCATGCCCGGTTCGACCTGCATGGGAACGGCGGCGGCTTCGTCGAGGACGGCCTGCGGGAATTCGAATGGCAGTTCGTGGCCGTGGATGGCGGTTTCCACGATCAGCGAGGCGGTGAGCTTGTCACCGAGCACGGCGATGATGCGGCCGATCGGCGGGCGCCGGGTGTCCGGGGCCTGGGTCAGTTCGCACACCACCAGCTGGCCATCGCGGGCGTCGCCGGTCTGGTCGGGCGGAATCTGCACGTTGCGCTGGATGCGCTTGTCGTCGGGCACCACGTAGTTGATGCCGAACTCAACGCTGAAACGGCCGATCAGGCGGGTCATGCCGCGCTCGAGCACGCGCGCGATGCTGCCTTCGCGGCGCCCGCGGCGGTCGATGCCGGTCACGTTGGCGAGCACGCGGTCGCCATGCATGACCTTGCGCATTTCATACGGCGCCAGGAACAGGTCATCGCCACCTTCGACCGGGCGCAGGAAGCCGAACCCTTCCGGGTTGGCGATCACCACGCCGGTGATCAGGTTGGTGGCCTGGACGGGTGCGAAGCCGCCGCGGCGGTTCTGCACCAGCTGGCCGTCGCGCACCATGGCGCCCAGGCGCTTGCCCAGCGCGTCGGCGCGGTCGGGTTCGGTCAGGCCCAGCTGGGCGCCGATCTCCTCGGCGGTCTGCGGGCCATCGCAGCGGTCGAGCAGCTGCAGGATGGCTTCGCGGCTGGCAATCGGCTGGGCGTAGCGTTCAGCTTCGCGGGCCGCATAGGGGTCTTCCACCGGGCCGCCGGCCGGCAGCGGGTGCGGATTGCGCCGGGTCGGGACGGGCGCGCCATGGTCCGGCTTGGGACCGCTGCGCTTGCCGCCACGGGGCGGTGCCGGGGTGTTCATGGAGTCGGGCATCCAGGGCGGCAGCTTCTTGCCGGACTTGGCAGCAGCAGCGCGGGGCTTGCCCGACGGACCGGCAGCCTGCTTGGGCGCCGGAGACTTGGGGGCTTTCGCGCCCCGGGTCGGTTTCTTTGTTTTCATCGACCCCCATGGTACCGCGTGGCGGTGTGCAGAATGGGTCATTGCCGCCGCGCATGCAGGATTGTGAAGAATTTTCACGAAACCGTTGACAAGCCTCCCGGGCATGCCCACAATTCGCCCCCTGAGTCGCCCAGGTGGCGGAATTGGTAGACGCACTAGCTTCAGGTGCTAGCGGGGGCAACTTCGTGGAGGTTCGAGTCCTCTCCTGGGCACCACGACTCGGTAAATGATCAAACCCGCGCAAGCGGGTTTTTTCGTTTCAGGCCTCGGCGACGTAGAAGCGCGCGGCCAGCCCTGCCCGTCCGGGGAAGTACTTGAACCAGGGACGCGCGGCGTCGACGACGGCGGCGATATCCGGATGCACCATCAGGCGCTCGAAATAAGCGAGCAGGCGTGCGTGCGTTTCCGGCATCGGCACATACGCAACGGCGTAGAACAAGGCCGGCGCTGCGGCGCAGTCGGCCATGCTGAAGTCCTCCCCTGCCAGCCATGTCCGTCCGTCGAGCTGGCGGTTGAGTGCGGCGTAGCTGTGCAGCAGCAGTGATCGCGCAGCCTCGGCGGCCGGTTCGCTGCGTGCGCTCTCCGGCGTGAGCAGTTCGGCGGTCAGGGCCTGCATGGGGGTCATGAGGTAGAAGTCGCAGAACCGGTCCCAGAAGCGCACGGCCAGGGCAGCGTCGGGGTCGGCCGGGATCAGGCCCGGGCCATCGCTGGACAGCCGTTGCTGCAGGTACTCGATGATGATGCTGGTCTCGGCCACCACCCTGCCCTGGTCGACCAGCACCGGCATCTTTCGCGCCGGGGACAGTGCGTCGAGCATGGCGCGCTGCGCGGCGTCGCCGAGGTTCAACAGGCGCTCGTCCAGGGCGACGCCCAGCACGCGGGCGGCAATGAGCACCTTCTGGCAGCAGGACGACAGCGGGTGGGCGTGCAGGATCGGCAGTGCCATGGAAGCTCCAGACCGTCGGGTGTCGGGCGAGTATGCCAAGCGCCGCCCGTGCATGCATTGACAGCCCGAAACGCCTTCCGCATAATTCGCCTCCTGAGTCGCCCAGGTGGCGGAATTGGTAGACGCACTAGCTTCAGGTGCTAGCGG
>NZ_CAUQPH010000084.1:0-15920 GCF_963519925.1 uncultured Stenotrophomonas sp.
CGCCCAGGCACATAGCCGGGACCTCGCCACGGAAGCCCATCGCACAGCCAACCAGCAGCGACTGCATCGAGGTGGCCTGGGCGGCCAGCAGGCCCAGGCTGCGCAGGGGTCGCAGCAGCGGCGCCGGGTTGCTGGTCAGCCGTGCCAGCCCGCCGGAGAAGGCGATGGTCTGCGCGCGGTCTTCCTCGCGACGCGCCACATGCGCCTGCAGCAGGGCATCGCTGCCCGGGTCCGACGCCGTCTCCAGCAGCTCGGCGAGGGTCAGCGCATCGCGCAGCCCCAGGTTGAAGCCCTGCGCGCCAAGCGGATGGATGGTCTGCGCGGCATTGCCCAGCAGCACCGCGCGCTCGCCGATCCGTGCCTGTGCCAGCACCTGCACCAGCGGATAGGCACTGCGCGGCCCGCTTTCCAGCAGGCGGCCGGCGCGCCAGCCGATGGCCTGCTGCAGCCGCTGCAGCCACGCCGCATCGTCCAGCGCCAGCACCGCATCGGCCTGGTCGCGGGCCACGCCGTGCACCGCGCCATGGTGGCGGTCGCCGCGCGGCAGCAGCGCGGTCGGGCCCGAATCGGTGAACCGCTCGTAGGCGGTGCCATCGGGGGCGCGTGCCGAGCGCACGCGGGCCACGAACAGGGTCTGCTGGAAATCGTGCTCGTCCACGCCGATGCCCAGCGCGTCGCGCACGCCGCTGCGGGTGCCGTCGGCGCCCACCACCAGGCGTGCCAGCAGGCAGCGCTCGCCGCTGTCGTCGGCAATGAACACCTGCCGATGGCCGTCCACCGTCGCGCCCAGGCGCAGGAAGCGCGCCGGGCGGTAGCGGGTCAGGTGCCGCAGCCCCAGCAGGCGCGTTTCCAGCGCCTGGCCGAAATCGCGGGCCACCACCACCTGGCCGAAGAACGGCCGCTGGTACTGCGCCGAGTCCATCTGCACGCGGCCGAAATCGCCGGCGCGACTGACCTGGATGCGGGTGATCGGACCGGGCGCCGAGCCCAGCAGCTGCATCACCCCGAGCGCGGTCAGCGCATTGACCGTGGCGGCGGCGAAGCTGAGGTTGCGCTGGTCGAACACCGGCGGCAGCGCACCGGCCGGCGCGGCCTCGACCAGCGCGACGTTGCGGCCGGCCCGGTCCAGGGCGATGGCCAGGCTGGCGCCGACCAGCCCGCCACCGATGATCACTACGTCATGACGTTCACTCATGCCGCCCATGATAGTGCGTGCGGCCCCGCTACGCCCCGGGGTGGCAGGCGCTAGAATGAACGCTGGACCCCCGACGCCCGCGCCCATGACCCACACCGCCCAACGCGCCTTCATCCTGTTCGTGCTCGTGCTGCTGATGGCCGCGACCCGGGTCAACCATTTCGCCGCGATCCCCGACGCCTCGTGGGCGGTGTTCTTCATCGCCGGCTTCCACCTGCGCAGCTGGACGCGCTGGGCGTTCCCGCTGCTGATGGTGCTGGCCATCGTCATCGACGTGCTGGTGATCCGCGCCAGCGGCATCGGCTACTGGCAGCATTACTGCGTATCGCCGGGCACGGCGATGCTGGTGCCGGCCTACCTGGCGATGTGGGCCGGCGGTGCGTTGCTGCGCCAGGGCTACGCCGGTGCCGACTGGACCGCCTTGGCCAGGGCCGCGGCGCTGCTGGTGGCCGCCGTGGCGGTCTGCCACCTGTTCGCGCAGAGCGGTTTCTACTGGGCCAGCGACGTGGTGGCGTCCCCCACCCTGGCTGGCTGGGCGACGAACTACGCGGACTGGTTCCTGCCCTACCTGCGTACCGCCGCGATCTATGTCGGCCTGGCCGCCGCGTTGCAGCTGGCCACCGAACAGGTGCTCAAGCTGCTGCAGGCCCGCCGCGACGTGCTGCACTGAGCGCGGCGCGCATGGGCAACCGGCTTTCGCGCATCTACACCCGTACCGGCGACGACGGCAGCACCGGCCTGGGCGACGGCAGCCGCGTGGCCAAGGATGCGGCCCGGGTCAACGCCTTCGGCAGCGTCGACGAGGCCAACTCGGCGCTCGGCGTGTTGCTTGCCGTCGCCCTGCCCGATGATGTCCGTGCGCTGCTGACCACGGTCCAGCACCAGCTGTTCGACCTCGGCGGCGAGCTGTGCATTCCCGGCCATGCCGCCATCCAGGCCACCGACGTGGCCGCGCTGGAACAGCAGCTGGACCACTACAACGCCACGTTGCCGGCGCTGAAGGAGTTCATCCTGCCCGGTGGCGGCGAGGCCGCCGCACGCTGCCACCTGGCCCGCACCATCGTGCGCCGGGCCGAACGCGAAACGGTGACCCTGGCGCGCCAGGAAGCGGTCCGCGCCGAAGCGCTGCATTACCTCAACCGGCTGTCCGACCTGCTGTTCGTCCTGGCGCGCGTACTGGCCCGCGCCGACGGCCACGGCGAGGTGCTGTGGCAGCACGCCCGCCGCCACGGCTGAGCACCCCCACCGCCCGGAACCCCGTCCGCATGCTGGTTTTCACCCACCCCGCCTGTCTGCACCATGACCCCGGCCCGGGCCATCCCGAAAGCCCGCAGCGCCTGCAGGTGGTGCTCGACGCCCTGCACGCAGCCTATCCGGACCGGCTGGACTGGCGCCAGGCACCGCCGGCCAAGTTTGGCGAGCTGGCGCGGGTGCATGACAACGAACTGATCGACCTGGTGCTGGCGCCGCAGACCGAGCCCCTGCGCCTGATCGACATGGACACGATGACCTCGCCCGGTTCGGCCAGCGCCGCGCTGCATGCCGCCGGCGCCGGCGTCGCGGCCGTCGATGCGGTGATGCTGGGCGATGATCCGCTGGCCTTCTGCGCGGTGCGGCCACCCGGCCACCACGCCACCGCCAGCACCGCAATGGGCTTCTGCCTGTTCAACAACATCGCCATCGCCGCCGCCTATGCGCGCGACAGGCATGGGCTGGAGCGCATCGCGATCGTCGATTTCGACGTGCACCACGGCAACGGCACCCAGGACATCTTCGTGGCCGACCCGCGGGTGGCGTACTACAGCACCCACCAGGCCGGCCTGTTCCCGCATTCGGGGCTGCGCCGCGACCGCGGGGCCGGCAACCTGCTCAACATCCTGCTGCCGCCGGGCAGCGGCAGCTTCCGGTTCCGCAACACCTGGGCCGACGAGATGCTGCCGGCAATCGATGACTTCCGTCCGCAGTTGCTGCTGGTGTCGGCAGGGTTCGACGCGCACCTGCGCGACCCACAGGCCGACCTGATGGTGGAAACCGAGGACTTCGGCTGGCTCACCACCGAGCTGCGCGCGCTGGCCCGGCGCCATGCGGCCGGGCGCATGGTGTCGATGCTGGAGGGCGGTTACGACCTGCAGGCGCTGGCCGAGTGCAGCGTCGCGCACGCAGGCGCGATGCTGGAACCATGAACCCGGCCCCCACCCGGCCGTAAGCCTTCATTGCCCCTATGCAAGGGATGGGGCAAGCTACGATCCGTTTTCGCCTGAATCCGAATCCCGCGTGCGCCGAGCCCTCCGCCTGCTGCCTCTCCCCCTGAGCATCGCCATCTGCCTGCCGGCCATGGCCGACGAGAAACCGGTGAACTGGGGCCTGTGTCCCGTCACCGATGTCCTGCCGGCCTTCCAGGACGCCCCTGCGGCGGACAAGGCCGCGGCGGAAACCCGCGACCAGCAGCCCACCGACATCGAAGGCGACACCCTGTCCGGCACCAGCACCGTGCCGCAATACCAGGGCAATGTGGCGCTCAAGCGCGGCGACCAGTTCCTGGGCACCGACCACCTGAGCTTCGACACCGAAAGCGGCAACTACATTGCCGAAGGCAACGTCCGCTACCAGGACGCCTCGATCCGGATGACCGCCAAGCGTGCCGAGGGCAACCAGGAAGCGGACACCCACAAGATCAGCGACATCCAGTACCAGCTGGTCTCGCGGCGCGGCCATGGTGGCGCCGACTCGATCGACCTGCAGGGCTCGGTCGGGCAGATGCACCGCTCCACCTACACCACCTGCGATCCCTCGCAGCCGGTGTGGAAGCTGTCGGCGCCGCAGATCGAGGTGGACAATGACGAAGGCTTCGGCACCGCGCGCAACGCCGTGCTGCGGATCGGCAAGGTGCCGGTATTGTGGGCCCCGTACTTCAAGTTCCCGATCGACGACCGCCGCCAGACCGGCCTGCTCTACCCGCAGCTGGGCCTGTCCGGGCGCAACGGCTTCGATTACGCCCAGCCGATCTACTTCAACCTGGCGCCGAACTACGACGACACCCTGACCCCGCGCTACATGAGCAAGCGTGGCCTGATGCTCGACAACGAGTTCCGCTATCTCTACGACGGCGGCCGTGGCGAGCTGCAGACCGCCTACCTGCCCAATGACAAGCTGCGCGACAAGGATCGCGGCCAGGTCGAGTACCAGGGCTACCACAACCTCAATCCGACCTGGCAGGCGCGCGCCAACATCGCCTGGGTCACCGACGAACGCTATACCGAAGACTTCTCCAGCAAGCTGCTGGGGGTAGCCACCACCAGCCTGCAGAGCCAGGTCGGCATCTACGGAACCGGCGAGAACTGGAGTGGCGGCCTGATGGCCGACTACTGGCAGAACACCGACTACACCCTGACCGAAGCCTCGCTGCCCTACGCGCGCCAGCCGCGCCTGTTCGGCACCTGGGACAAGCCGCTGCTGCCGTGGCTGGAAGTGGGCGTGTACGCCGAGGCGGTGCACTTCACCCACGATGATGTCGTCGGCAAGTTTGGTCCCGAGCAGGACTACGAATCGAACGGCATCGTGACCCCGTATTACAACGGCTCGCGCCTGGACGTTAAACCGTACGTGTCGCTGCCGTTTGCCGGCGCGTCCTGGTATGTCACCCCGACCCTGGCCTACCGCTACACCGGGTATGAGCTGGACCGCGGCCTGGCCGTCCAGACCCGGCTGCAGGCGTTCCGCGACGCCGGTGTCGACCCGGCCACGCTCACCCCCGATCAGCTGCGTGGCAATACCTCGCCGCATCGCAGCGTGCCGATCGCCAGCCTCGACGCCGGCATGTTCTTCGACCGCGAAACCACCATCAACGGGAAGGGCTTCCTGCACACCCTGGAACCGCGCCTGTTCTATCTGCGCACGCCGTACCGGGACCAGAGCGACCTGCCGATCTTCGATACCCGCGACTTCACCTTCAGCTGGGGCCAGCTGTTCCGCGACTCGCGCTACACCGGCGCCGACCGCCAGAACGACGCCAACCAGCTGACCATGGCGCTGAGCACCCGCTTCATCGACCAGACCACCGGACGCGAGCGGTTCTCCGGCAGCATCGGCCAGATCCTGTACTTCGATGATTCGCGCGTCACCCTGCCGGGCCAGCAGGCCCAGATCGAACAGGGCAAGTCGGCCTGGATCGCCGACGCCAACTACGCCATCAATGACCGCTGGAACCTGGGCGCCACCTACCAGTGGGATCCCAAGTACAAGCGCGAGGACCTGGCCAGCGTGCGTGCGCGGTACCTGATGTCCAACGACGGCATCGTCAACCTGACCTATCGACACCGCCTCAATTCGGCCGCCCCGGCGACCGCGACCAAGGAAGAGCGGACCCTGCTGGAGCAGGTCGACCTGTCCTTCCTGTACCCGATCAATGCCACCTGGAGCGTGGTCGGGCGTTACTACTACTCGCTGGAAGACAAGGCACCGCTGGAAATCATCGGCGGCGTGCAGTGGGACAGCTGCTGCCTGGCGGTGCGCGCCCTGGCCCGCCGCTACGTGCGCAACCGCGAAGGTGAGCTGAACAATTCGTTCCAGATCGAGTTCGTGCTCAAGGGCCTGAGCTCCATCGGCCAGAACACGGACCGCACTTTGCGCCGTGCTATTCTCGGCTATTACCGGGACGACCTCTATCTCGTGCCGCCCAGCACTACCGGTGCGCCCACGCGCGATGACTACGATCCGAACCTGATCCCATGACCAAGACCCTTCCCGTCCTCCTCGCCTCCGTCCTTGCCGTCACCACCGTTGCCGCGCCGTTGCAGGTGCTGGCCCAGCAGACCCAGTCGCTGGACCGCATCGCCGCCATCGTCGACGAGGACGTGGTGCTGCAGAGCGAGCTGGACCGCGCCGTCCAGAACATCAAGGCCCAGTACGCCGGACGGGAAGCCCAGCTGCCGCCCGATGACGTGCTGAACCGCCAGGTGCTGGAGCGCCTGGTGCTGGTCAAGCTGCAGGTGGCGCGCGCCGAGGGCAGCGGCATCAAGGTCAGCGACCAGGAACTCAACCAGGCGTTGAACTCGATCGCCCAGCAGAACGGCTCCAACCTGGACGCCCTGCGCCAGCGCCTGGCCGCCGACGGCCTGGATTTCAACGACTTCCGCAATTCGGTCCGCGACGAGATCACCGTGCAGCGCCTGCGCCAGAGCTTCGCGCAGAGCCGCATCAGCGTCAGCGAAGGCGAAGTGGATGCGGCGATGAAGCAGGAAGCCACCGCCGGCACCCAGTACCACCTGGCACACATCCTGATCGCGCTGCCGGAAGGCGCCACCGCCGACCAGATCGCCACCGGCCAGAAGAAGGTCGACGGCGTCAAGGCGCTGCTGGACAAGGGCGAGCTGGACTTCAACGCTGCCGCCGTGCGCTATTCCGACAGCCCCAACGCGCTGGAAGGCGGCGACCTCGGCTGGCGTTCGCTGGACGAGATCCCGGGCGCCTTCGCCCAGATGATGACCAGCATGAAGGCCGGTGACGTGGTCGGCCCGCTGCGCGGCCCGAGCGGTTTCCAGCTGCTCAAGCTGGTCGAAGTGCGTGATGCCAGTGCCGCCGCCGGCGGCCAGACCATCACCGAATACCACGGCCGGCACATCCTGATCCGGGTCAACGACCAGCAGGACAACGCCGCCGCCAAGGCCAAGATCGACACCCTGCGTGCACGCATCGCCGGCGGCGCGGACTTCCAGGCCGTGGCCAAGGAGTCTTCCGAAGACAACAACACCAAGGGCCAGGGCGGCGACCTCGGCTGGTTCCCGGTCGACGCCTTCGGCGCGGACTTCGGCCGGCAGGTCAGCGGGCTCACCGACGGCGGTGTCAGCCAGCCGTTCCGCACCGACGCGGGCTGGCACATCGTGGAACGCGTGGCCACCCGCCAGACCGACGCCGGCGCCGACAACAAGCGCGCCCAGATCCGCGAGACCATCGGTCGCCGCAAGCTGGAAGAGGAATACAACCGGTACCTGCAGGAACTGCGTGGCGAAGCCTACGTGGACCTGCGCACAGGCGATCGCGCCCAGGCCACCCCGGCCCCGGCGCCCGCCAAGCCCTGAGAGCGTCGCCGATGATCCCGCAGCTCGCTCTGGTACCGGGCGAGCCCGCCGGGATCGGCCCGGAACTCTGCCTGCGCCTGATCCAGCAGCCGCGCACCGATTGCCGGCTGCTGGCCTTCGCCGATCCGGACACGCTGCGTGCGGCGGCGTCCGCGCTGGCGTTGCCGCTGAACCTGCTGCCTGAAGATGCGATCGCCCGCGAGCCGGGCGATCTGCCGTTGTGCGAGGTGCGCAATGCGGTCCCGTCGCGCTTTGGCCATCCCGACCCGGCCAATGCGGGGGCGGTGATCGGTGCCCTGCTCCAGGCCGGCCAGGCCTGCCTGGACGGACGCGTGGACGGGGTGGTGACCGGCCCGGTGCACAAGGCGGTGATCAACCAGGGCGGGATCGCCTACAGCGGCACCACCGAACTGCTGGCCGACCAGGCCGGCGTGCAGGTGGTGATGATGCTGGCCAACGACATCGTCCGCGTGGCCCTGGCCACCACCCACCTGCCCCTGCGCGCGGTGGCCGACGCGATCACCGCCGACGGCCTGGCGGCCACCCTGCACACCGTGCACGGCGCCCTGCGCGACCAGTTCGGCATCGCCGCGCCGCGGATCGCGGTGCTGGGACTGAACCCGCACGCCGGTGAAGACGGCCACCTCGGCCGCGAAGAACTGGACCTGGTGATACCGCTGCTGGAGCGCCTGCGCGCCGGGGGCATGGACCTGGTCGGGCCGCTGCCGGCCGACACCGCGTTCCTGCCGCAGAAGCTGGCCGGGTTCGACACGGTGCTGGCGATGTACCACGACCAGGGCCTGCCGGTGCTGAAGTACAGCGGCTTCGAGCAGGCCGTGAACATCACCCTCGGCCTGCCCTACCCGCGCGTGGCGGTGGACCACGGCACGGCGCTGGAACTGGCCGGCCACGGCATCGCCGACCCTTCCAGCCTGCTCGCCGCGACCGCCTTGTGCGCCCGGCTGGCCAGGCAACTTAAAATGAGCGCATGACTTCTCCGCATTCCCCCTCCGCGCCTGGCTTCACCGCCCCGGCGAAAAAGCAGCTGGGCCAGCATTTCCTGGCCGACCGCAGCTACATCGACAAGATCGTGCTGGCGGTCAATCCGAAGGATGACGACCGCCTGGTCGAAATCGGACCGGGCCAGGGTGCGATCACCCTGCCGCTGCTGCGTCGCCATCCGCGCCTGACCGTGATCGAGTTCGACCGCGACCTGATCGCGCCGTTGACCGCGGCTGCGGCGCCGCTGGGCGAGCTGACCATCGTGCACCGCGACGTGCTGCAGGTGAACTTCACCGAGCTGGCCGGCGACGGCCAGATCCGGATGGTCGGCAACCTGCCCTACAACATTTCCTCGCCGATCCTGTTCCATGCGATGGAGCATGCGGCGGTGATCCGCGACATGCATTTCATGCTGCAGAAGGAAGTGGTCGACCGCATGGCGGCCGAGCCGGGCAGCAAGGTCTATGGCCGCCTCAGCGTGATGCTGCAGGCCTGGTGCAGGGTGACCTCGCTGTTCGTGGTGCCGCCGGGTGCGTTCCGGCCGCCGCCGAAAGTGGATTCGGCGGTGGTGCGACTGGTGCCGCGCGACCCGGCCACGGTCGGCATCATCGACCGCAAGCGCTTTGCCGAGGTGGTCCGGTCCGCATTCGGGCAGCGCCGCAAGACGCTGCGCAACGCGCTCAACGGGGTGGTCACGCCGGAGCAGTTCGAGGCGGCCGGAGTGCGCAGCGATGCGCGCGCCGAGCAGCTGGACGTCGCCCAGTTCATCGCGCTGGCCAATGTGCCGCGCGCGGAAGATTGAAACACCCTCTACACTGCCCGCATGAACGACGCTGCAAACTATGCGATCTCGGTCGAGGTCGCGCCACGCTTCCTGGATGACCAGTCCACGCCCGAGGACGGACGCTATGCTTTCGCCTATACGATCCGCATCCACAACCGGGGCCGCGTGGCGGCACGGCTGGTGGCGCGGCACTGGCGGATCACCGATGGCAATGGCCGGGTCGAGCACGTGGACGGTGACGGGGTGATCGGTGAGCAGCCGCGGCTGCGTCCGGGTGAAGACTTCCGTTACACCTCCGGTGTCATGCTGGAAACGGAACACGGCACGATGCAGGGGCATTACGACATGGTGGCCGACGATGGCACCGAGTTCGCGGCCCCGATCGCACCGTTCGTGTTGACCATTCCGCGCACGCTGCACTGATGGAGGCGCACGCATGAGTGTCTGGGCCATCGGCGACCTGCAGGGCTGTTATGAAGTGACCCAGCGCCTGCTGGAGAAGATCCGCTTCGACCCGGCGGTGGACAAACTGTGGTTCTGCGGCGACCTGGTCAACCGCGGCGGGCAGTCGCTGGAAACGCTGCGGCTGGTGCATTCGCTGCGTGAGCACAGCGTGGTGGTGCTGGGCAACCACGACCTGTCGTTGCTGGCGGTGGGCGCGCGCTCCGAGGAGGAGCAGCGCAAGGTCAACCCGGACCTGCTGCGGATCGTGCAGGCGGAGGACCGCGACACGCTGCTGGACTGGCTGCGCCTGCAGAAGCTGGTGCACGTGGACCGCGAACTGGGCTGGATGATGGTGCACGCGGGGCTGGCCCCGAAGTGGACCACGCAGTTGGCGGAGAAGCATGCGCGGGAGGTCGAGCAGCAGCTGCATGGCAGCGGCTACCGCAAGCTGTTCCGCAACATGTACGGCGACAAGCCGGTGTGGTCGCCGGGACTGTCGGGCTACGACCGTTCGCGCGCGATCATCAACCTGCTCACGCGCATGCGTTACTGCACGCCTCGCGGCCGGATCGGGATCGAGGACAAGGGCACGCCGGGCACGCAGGAACAGGGGCTGTACCCCTGGTTCGAGGTGCCGGGTCGGGTCGAGCGCGACCTGAAGATCGTCTGCGGTCACTGGTCGGCGCTGGGCCTGACCATCACCCAAGGCGTGCACGCGATCGACACCGGTGCGGTCTGGGGCGGCAAGCTCACCGCGCTGCAGCTGGATACCGAGGAACTGCGCGTCGTCCAGGTTCCCGGCCGCGATGTGCCCAAGCCGGTCACCCCGCCGCGCCCGCCGGCACGGCGCAGCAACGCCGACGGCGACTCGCCCAGTAGCGGACGTCCGCCGCGTGGGCCGCGCCAAGGCCAGCAACATGTCCGCAGTCCACGCCAAAATCAACAGCGACAGCCCGGCCAGCCGCGCGAGCCGGCCGGGAATGCAGGCGATGGTACGCCGACTATGGCGTAGAGCCGGGCTTTGCCCGGCTGCAGGCGAAGGCGTAAGAACCCAGGTCTGTGAATGTCTCCGCACCCCGGCTCAGCTATGGCCCAGGGTGCCGCGTCGCCGCGCCGCGCGGTAACAGGCGCCGAACACGATCATGCCGGCCCCGAGGTAGGCCCAGGCATTGCCTGCAACGAACAGTAGGCGCGGCCACTGGCCCGCCAGTGTGAGTGCACCTTGCTCGGCGATGATCCAGGCCGCGGCATGGCTGAAGGGTAGCAATGCCGGCACATCGGCTGGATAGGCCTGCATGCCGACAAGGGCGACGATTCCAAGCAGCATCAGCGCATTGGCCGCTTCCGCCTGTTTGAACAGGACGCTCAGACCGCCCATGATCAATCCCAGGCCGACCAACGAGGGCGCCGATATCAGCAGAATCGCGACCAGCGGGGCAGTGGGAACATCGACGGTTCGTCCGACGATCCAGAAGGTCACGTGCAACAGCACCAGGCTACCCAGCAAGGCGCCGACGATCTGCAGGCCACAACGCACCAACAGCACCACCGCAAGTGGCCGCGCCACCACGCAAAGCTGCTCCAGGGTGCGACCGCGGACCTCTTCGGCGGTCTCACCCGCGATACCGCTGTAGGCGGCACTGGCGAAGCTCCAGAGCACGAACCCCATCGCCAATGATGACTGCCCAGGCAGGAACTCCGCATCGGGAAGCCAGTCAATGCCGTAGGCGAGTCCGGCGAACGCCGCCAGCAGGATGAGCGAGCTGGCCAGGAACTCGAATGCATAACGGCGTTGTCGATGCAGATGCAGCATGGCCTCCGCATGGCACAGGCGTAGCAGTCTCATGGCACTTCCTTCGTTTCCCCTGCAGGTGACGCCGCGGTCGAGGCCAGCGGGGTGATAGTGGCGTGTCGCAGGTCGGGGTAGATCCGCGACAGCGCCTGCAACCTGCTGAGCTGTGCTGCGAATGTGTCATAGACGGTTAACTCAGCCATGACGGACGACGGCAACGGGTGCGTGGCTTCCACCGTGAGCCGAAATCTCGTCACGGCCGCCGTGGACGTAGTGCCGGTACGTTCAAATGCCCGGCGCCCAGCGTCCATGCCGACAACGCGTTCTGCGGTAGCTGCAACGAAGCCAGCATCATGGGAAATGGTGATCACGCTGGCACCGCGTTGCTGCTCGTCCATCAGCAGTACCTGCAAGGCTTGGATTCCTTCGGCGTCCAGACCCAACGTCGGTTCATCCAACATGATCAGGTCGGGCCGGTGAGCCACTGCACACAACAGCGCCGCGCGCTGGCGATTTCCTGTCGACAGCCGACGCACCGGTCGCTGCAATGCGGTCAAGCCGAGCCGATCTGCCAAGGCCTGCACATAGGGTCGGTCCACACGCTTCCCGCGGAGGCGGCAGGCGTAATCGCAATTCTCCTGGATGCTCAGCCGTTCGTACAGATTCGCCCGCCCTTCCAGCAGGATACCGGTACGGTCCAATCCACTGTTGCCCGCTCCCGGCAGAGGGTGGCCGAGCAGGCGCACCTGCCCCAGGCTGGGTTCGATCAGGCCCACGATGGTCTTGAACAGAGTGGACTTCCCCGAACCATTTGGCCCTACGATGGCAATCGATTGACCTCGCCGCACATCCAAGGACACGCCCGCCAGCGCCTTCGGATGGCCGGGAAAATCCTTGTGCAAGTCCTCAACCCATACGGCTTCATCCATGCCGCGGTCCCATATGGAAGTGCGCACGGATCGACCTCATGCCTTCTCCATCGCCTGCATCTTCGGCACGGGGTCAGGGCTGCTTGACGCCCGTTCAGCTCTTCTGGCTGCGCCTGCGGCTCGCTCCCGCGCATCATGCGCAGGAGGGCTTCGATCACGTCGACATCGCCACCCCAATGACAGCTGCATGCATGGGTCCTCGATGTATCCCTGATGGACCTCCAGCTTGCCGGCCAGCGGCCGGCACTACTATCAGATTTCGTGCAAAGTTGTTCAGGGCTTCCTTGGCTTGATCTGTAGGATCGTGCGTCGATCGATACCTGGGAGATCAGCGACCGCAACCGCCGTGATGCTGCCGTCAGGTCCGTACGTAATCCACGAAATCAAATGCAACGGCGTGCTTCGCGTCGGCTGGACGATGCTCGCGCCCGATTTCCACCCACTGCTGCAGATCTACCGGTGGGAAATGCGTATCGGCCTCGACCCGGGTATCCACCCAGGTCAGGTGCAGATCGGTTGCCTGCGCCATCGCCAGGCGGTAGATCTCGCCGCCACCGATCACGCACAGCTCGTCTGCGCCTGCATCGGCCGCGAACGCCAGCGCTTCGTCGATGCTGCTCACTGCCCGCATGCCGTCAAACGGGACCACGCCCGACCGCGTCAACACCAGGTTCGGCCGGCCCGGCAGCGCGCGGCCCAGCGACTGCGCGGTCCTGCGGCCCATCAGGATCGGCTTGCCCATCGTCAGTGCCTTGAAGCGCTTGAGGTCGTCCGGCAGCTGCCACGGCAACTGGTTCTCATGACCGATGCCATGATCCATGTCCAGCGCGGCGATCAGCGACAGCCGCATCACTCCGCTCCTCTGTTGGCCGTGGGGCCGCACAGCACCTTCATCCCGGCGATGGCATCCAGCACGTCCTGCTCGACGGGCGATCCTGCGGGCCGGTCAAATTTGATCCACGCGAAGGAAACGACCAGTGGAACCAGCCACTGGGTCAACCGCGACCCATCCGCGCGCGCGGCTTCGCTGCGATAGGTCTGGAACGCATCGAGGGTGATCCAGCCACTGCCTTTGGCGCGCTTCAGCGTCTTGTCCTGCTCGATGGTCACCGACGCGAGTATCTCCATGCCTTTCGCCGAATCAAGTCGGCCGATCGCAGGCCCGCAGCTCAGGGTGAGCGTGACCGGCCGCGCGGCATCCAGGCGTTCGCCGGTCAGGGTGATCTCCACGCTCGTGGCCAGGTTCGGATGCGCCGGGTTGGCCGGCGCCACGGACGCGACAATGTCGTCGGGCAGCGTGAGCCGACCGGCGGGGCCTTGTACGACCCCTGCCTGGGCCAGGCCGCTGAGGGCAGACAGTGCGATGCCGCAGGCGAGCGCGAGTACGTGTGAGTGCATGGATCCCTCCTTGGTGAACATCATCCTCAGACCGCCACCGGCGCCTTGATCGCCGGGTGCGGGTCGTAGCCGTCGATGCGGATGTCGTCGAACTGGAAGCCGAACAGGTCGGTCACGTCCGGGTTCAACCACAGCGTCGGCAGCGCGCGCGGTTCGCGCGCCAGCTGCTCGCGGGCCTGCTCATAATGATTGGAATACAGGTGCGCATCACCCAGGGTGTGCACGAAATCGCCGACGCCCAGCCCGGTGGCCTGCGCCACCATGTGGGTCAGCAGCGCATAGCTGGCGATGTTGAACGGTACGCCGAGGAAGATGTCGCCGCTTCGCTGGTACAGCTGGCAGCTCAGTTTGCCGTCCACCACGTAGAACTGGAACAGGTTATGGCAGGGCATCAGCGCCATCTGCGAAAGCTCGCCGACATTCCAGGCGCTGACCACCAGGCGGCGCGAATCCGGGTTGCGCTTGATCTCGTCCACCAGCCACTGCATCTGGTCGATGCTGCCGCCGTCGGCGGTGGCCCAGCTGCGCCACTGCTTGCCGTATATCGGGCCGAGATCGCCGTTTTCGTCGGCCCACTCGTCCCAGATCCGGACCTGGTGCTCCTTCAGGTAACCAATGTTGGTATCGCCCTTCAGGAACCACAGCAGCTCATGGATGATCGAGCGCAGGTGCAGTTTCTTGGTGGTGACCAGCGGAAAGCCGTCGGCCAGGTTGAAGCGCATCTGCCAGCCGAACACGCTGCGCGTGCCGGTGCCGGTGCGGTCGGATTTCTCGCTGCCGTGCTCGAGCACGTGCCGCAGCAGGTCCAGGTAGGCTTTCATGCCTTGCTCCCGGCCGCGGCGGGCGCGGCGGGAAGCACCGGCTGCAGTACCGGCGCGCGGCGCGACAGCACCAGCAGCACCACGCCCAGCGCGACCAGCGGCAGGCTGAGCAGCTGGCCACGGGTGAACCAGTCGAAGGCGAGGTACACGCCGTTGTCGGGCATGCGCACGAACTCCACCGCGAAGCGGAACACGCCGTACATCAGCGCGAACAGGCCCGAGATGAGGTAGCGCTGGCGAGGCTTGGCCGAGACCGTCCACAGCACCGCGAACATCACCAGCCCTTCCAGCAGCGCTTCATACAGCTGCGAGGGGTGGCGTGCGAACTGATTGAGCGCGCCGCTGGCGAACTGCTCGCGCAAGGCCGGCAGGTCCAGCTGGTTCAGCGGTGCCGGCAGGCCGGACGGGAACACCACGCCCCAGCTGCCGTCGGTGTACTTGCCCCAGAGCTCGGCGCCGATGAAGTTGCCGATGCGACCGAAGCCGAGCCCGAGTGGCACCAGCGGCGCCATGAAGTCGATGGTGTCGCCCAGGTGCAGGCGGTGCTTGCGCGACCAGTACCACGAGGCGAACAGCACGCCGAGCAGGCCGCCGTGGAAGCTCATGCCGCCGTCCCACACCTTGAACAGCAGCAGCGGGTTGTGCAGGAATTCCGAGGTGGCATAGAACAGCATGTAGCCGACGCGGCCGCCCACCACCACGCCGAGCATGGCGTAGAACAGCAGGTCGGAGAAGCCATTGGCATCCACCCCCGGCAGGCGCCCGGCCGCGATCCGCCGGCGCCCCAGCCACCAGGCCGCCATGAAGCCGAGCAGGTACATGATGCCGTACCAGTGCACCTTGACCGGCCCAAGCGAAAGGGCGATGGGGTCGATATCGTGGAAATAGATCATGGGCGGCGCCTTGCAGGTAAGCGGCTATTCTACGGCCGCCCACCGACCTCAAAGTAGCTGGGGGCTGTCCGGAAGGGCGTCGTCCTTCGACCCCGACCCGGGCGGATAGTGCCCGGCCAGTATCGCCGAGACTTCTTCGATGGCCAGCAGTACCGCATCCTGCAGGGTGCCGTCGCGCAGCTGCTGCTGCATGTGCGCGCACACCGCCTGCCACTGCGCCTCGCCGACCTTGCCGCGCAGGCCGCGGTCGGCGACCAGCTCGATGGCGTGGTCGGCGAGCAGCAGGTAGACCAGCACGCCGTTGTTGTGTTCGGTGTCCCAGGTGCGCAGCTGGGCGAAGGCGTGCTCGGCGCGCTGGCGCGGGGTGACGCCCTGCCAGAGCGCCCGCCACGGCAGGTCGGCTTCCACCGCGAACATGACCTGGCCATCGTGGCGCCGCTCACCGGCGGCGATCGCGTCAGTGATCGCCTGCAGGCGCTCCGGCGGGAAGGTGCGCGACAGCGAGGGCGCGGACAGATGGCGCCAGATGCGCATCACCAGCCTCCCGAGGCGCCGCCGCCGCCGGAGCGGCCACCGCCGCCACCC
>NZ_CAUQPH010000085.1:0-15712 GCF_963519925.1 uncultured Stenotrophomonas sp.
GCTGGGCGCCGCGCCGGCGCAGATCCACGCGACCCGCCGCCTGCTGCTGGCCAAGCAGCTGCTGACCGAAACCGCGCTGCCGGTGACCGACGTGGCGATGGCGGCCGGTTACAACAGCCTGCGCCGCTTCAATGCTGCTTTCCTGGACGGCTGCGGCATGCCGCCCACCGCGATCCGCCGCCAGCGTGGCGCGCTCGCCGAAGGCGCGCTGACCCTGCGCCTGGGCTACCGGCCGCCACTGGACTTCCCGGCGATGCTGGCGTTCCTGCGCCGTCGCTGCATTCCGGGCATCGAACAGATCGACGCCAGCAGCTACCAGCGCGTCATCGGCCCGGCCGATCGCCCATCGCTGATCCGGGTCAGCGCCGATCCGAAGCGACCGGAGCTGCTGCTGCAGCTGGGCCAGGTCGATCCGCGCGCGATTCCCGGGATCGTGCGCAACGTGCGACGCATCTTCGATCTCGACGCCGACCTGCGCATCGTGCACGCCACGCTCGCGCAGGACCCGGTGCTGGCACGCGGCATCGCCGCGCGACCGGGACTGCGCGTGCCCGGTGGCTGGGACGGTTTCGAGGTCGCGGTGCGCGCGGTGCTGGGCCAGCAGGTCAGCGTGGCCGCAGCGATCACCCTGGCACGGCGCGTGGTGGACCGCTTCGGCACGTCGCTGGCAGGCATGCCCGAGGGCCTGGACCGGCAGTTCCCGAGCCCGGCGCAGCTGGCCGAGGCGCCGCTCGAAGGGATCGGATTGCCGCGCACGCGCGCGTCGACGGTGCGTGCGGTGGCCACGGCGGTGGCCGAAGGCCGGCTGGATTTCGCCGCCGGCCAGCGCCTGGACCATTTCATCGAACGCTGCGTGGCGCTGCCCGGGATCGGGCCGTGGACCGCGCACTACATCGCGCTGCGCGCGCTTGCGCTGCCCGATGCCTTTCCCGCCGGCGACCTGGTGCTGCAGCAGGTGCTGGGCGGCGGTACCCGCCTGACCGAGCGTGCCACCGAGGCCCGTTCGCAGGCCTGGCGGCCCTGGCGTGCCTACGCCGTGCTGCACCTGTGGCACCTGGCCACGTCCGCTTCGGAGTAACCGCATGAACCTGCTCTACGACACTTTCGACAGCCCCATCGGCGCACTGACCGTAGCCGGCGACAGCCAGGGCATCCACCACATCCTGTTCGAGAACAACCGCTACGACGCCAAGGGTCGCGACCGCTGGCAGCGCGACGCAGCTGCGCTGCGCGAGGCGCGCGCGCAGCTGCTGCAGTTCCTGGCCGGCGAACGCACCGGGTTCGACCTGCCGTTGGCACCGCATGGCACGACGTTCCAGTTGCGGGTCTGGAAGGCGCTGGCCGACATTCCGTTCGGCGAGACCTGGAGCTACGTGCAGCTGGCGCGCCACATCGGCCACCCCACCGCGAGCCGCGCGGTAGGCGCGGCCAACGGGCGCAATCCGCTGCCGATCGTGCTGCCCTGCCACCGGGTGATCGGCAGCGGCGGTGCGCTGACCGGTTTCGGCGGCGGGCTGGAAACCAAGGCGGCGCTGCTGGCACTGGAAGCGCGCACGCAGCCGCTGTTCGCCTGACCGTGCCATTGGTTGTCTTCGCTGCGTCACTGCGGCGAACTATCATGGACGGATGATTTCCGTCCGCCTTTCGCTGGCGCTTGCCGCCGCCCTCGCGTTGACCAGCTGTGCCAGCGCCCCGTCCACGCCGCCCGCCGTGGCCGCAGCACCGACCGCCCCCACTGCGGCGCGCACGCCGAAACTGCTGCTGGTGTCGATCGATGGCCTGCGCGCGGACATGCTCGACCGCGGCATCACGCCGAACCTGTCGCGCATCGCGCACGACGGCGTGCGTGCGCGCTGGATGACGCCGTCGTATCCGTCGCTGACCTTCCCCAACCACTACACCCTCGTGACCGGGCTGCGCCCGAACCACCACGGCATCATCCACAACAGCATGCAGGAAGAGACGCTGGGCCGGTTCCAGGTGAACCTGCCCGAGGCCGTGACGGACTCGCGCTGGTGGGGCGGCGAGCCGATCTGGGTCGGCGCGGAGAAGGCCGGGGTGCGCAGCGCGACGTGGTCGTGGCCGGGCAGCGAGGCGGCCATCCAGGGCGTGCGTCCGAGCCAGTGGCGGGTGTACGACCCGAGCGTGCCGCTGTCGGCGCGGGTGGAGCAGGTGCTGGCCTGGGTGGCGCAGACCGATGCCGATGCACCGCGTCTGGTCACGCTGTACATGGAGCAGGTCGACAAGGCTGGGCACCACGACGGACCGGATTCGCCCGAGTACGAGGCGGCGATCGTGGCGGTGGACACGGCGATCGGGCAGCTGCTGGACGGGCTGGCCGCGCGGGGACTGGAGGAAGGCACGAATGTGATCGTGGTGTCCGATCACGGCATGGCCAACGTGCCGGACGGCCAGATCATCGCGGTGGAAGACATGGTCGACCCGACCATCGCCACCAATGTGTCGCAAGGCCAGTCGATCGGTTTCGCACCGTTGCCGGGCAAGCAGCGCCAGGCGGAAAAGATCCTGCTGGGTGCGCATGCGAACTACGACTGCTGGACGCGGCAGACGTTGCCGGCGCGCTGGGAATACGGCTCCAATCCGCGCATCCCGCCGATCATCTGCCAGATGCACGAAGGCTGGAACGCGCTGTATCGCTCGCGCCTGGCCAAGCGCGAGCCTGGCGACCGCGGCTCGCACGGTTACGACAACGCCCTGCCGTCAATGCGCGCGATCTTCATCGCGCGCGGCCCGTCCTTCAAGCAGGGCGCTACGTTGCCGGGCTTCGACAATGTCGACGTTTACCCATTGATGACCCGACTGCTCGGCATCCCTACCGCGCCCAACGACGGCAACCCGGAAACGCTGCTTCCTGCCCTCAGGTGATGCAGCCACGCAGGGCGTGGCTCTACGGGATGCGATGCGGTTCGACGAAGCCGGGCGCAAAAAAAACGCGGCGCAAGCGCCGCGTTTTTTCGTCGGACCGGGCTGAACGATCAGCTGGCCTTGGCGACGGCCTTCTTGGCCACTGCCTTCTTCGCCGGGGCCTTGGCCACGGTCTTCTTGGCGACCGGCGCAGCTGCGCCCACGGCCACCTTGCTCACCGCGTGCGAACGCGAATTGCCGTAGCTGGCGTTGTAGCGCTTGCCCTTGGCGGTCTTGCGGTCACCCTTACCCATGTCGTCAACTCCTTAGTCTGAAATCTGATTACCCCGTGCTGGCACGGGTTCGGCGGGCCCGTCCTTGCAGACGCCCCCGCGCACGATCGGAAAGCCTACCACAGCGCCTCAGTGCGCACAGCTCGCATCATGGACGTGGCCATGATTCAGCCGCAGGTTGACCAGATGGGCAACGCCCACCAGCACACCGCCCAGCGTCATCACCACCGCGTGCGGGACCGGCGCATGGTGCAGCGGCGCGTACAGCAGCCCCGCCCACAGCGCGCTCAGGCCCGGGATCAGGAACCCCAGCGCGCGCAGCGCCCCGTGGCGCCGGTAGCCCCACACCAGGCTGAACAGACCCAGCAGGGTCACGAAGCTGACCAACGCCAGCTCCACCCCGTCGCCCAGCCACACCGACAGGCCCAGCGACGGCGCCGCCGCCAGCAGTATCGGCAACACAGCGCAGTGCACCGCACACAGCAGCGAACCGGTGGCGCCGAAGCGATCAAGCAGATGTCGAAGACGGGGGAACAGGGGCATGACTTCCAGCAGGGTCGGCGAAACGATATGGAATAATATAACATCAATCCCGACGCGCACTCCCTCCCCCCTGCCACACCCCGGCAATACCCCCCTCCCAAGGGATTGGCGCGCCCCACCATTGATACATTGTAACAATACGACCGACGGATCCCCTGCCCATGCGCTCTTCCCGCACCCTACAGCCGCACGCCCTGTCCCTGGCGCTCGCGGCCGCCCTGCTCCCGTCGCTGGCGTTCGCCGCCGACGACGCCGCCTCGCGTGACCGCCACCTGACCGAACTTTCCGAGGTCAAGGTCACCGCCACCCCGCTGCAGGGCGATGCCGAATCGCTGGCGCGCCCGGTCGACGTGCTTGCGGGCGAACGCCTGGACGAACAGAAGGCCGGCACCCTCGGCGACACCGTGGCCAAACTGCCCGGCGTGCAGAGCACCTTCTTCGGCCCCGGCGTCGGCCGCCCGATCATCCGTGGCCAGGAAGGCCCGCGCGTGGCCGTGCTCTCCAATGGCATGGGCAACATGGATGCCTCCACGGTGAGCGCCGACCATGCCACCAGCATCGAACCGTTCCTGGCCGACCAGATCGAAGTGCTCAAGGGTCCGGCCACCCTGCTGTTCGGCAGCGGCGCCATCGGCGGCGCGGTGAATGTCGTCGACGGCCGCATCGCCCGCGACCTGCCCGACCGCCCGCTCAGCGGCCGCGCCGAACTGCGCGGCAACTCGGTCAATGACGAACGCAGCGGCATGTTCCGCCTCGACGGCGTCAACGGTAACTGGGTGCTGCACGTGGATGGCCTGGTGCGCAATGGCGATGACTACCGTATTCCCGGCTACGCCGTGATCGACGGCCTCGAAGACCACAGCGGCCACGACCACGAAGAAGGCGACACCGACGAACCGCGCCGCGGCACGCTCGACAACAGCTCCATCCGCACCCGTGCCGGCGGCGTCGGCGCCACCTGGCTCGGCGAGGGCGGCTATTTCGGTGCCTCGGCCAGCACCTACCGCACCAACTACGGCATCCCCAACGGCGCGCACGTGCATGCCGACGACGACCATGACCACGATCACGACCATGGCGACGAGGAAGAAGAAGGCGAAGAGCGTGACGTGCGCATCGACATGGTGCAGAACCGTTTCGAAGCCAAGGGTGGCATCTACAACCCGGTCTCGTTCCTGAAGAACATCAACCTGCGCACCGCCTACACCGATTACGAGCACGTGGAGCTGGAAGGCGGCACGCCGTCCACCCGCTTCACCAACCGCGGCATCGAAGGCCGCCTGGAAGCGGTGCAGCAGCAGATCGGCGGCTGGGACGGCGCCTTCGGCCTGCAGTTCGGCAACAGCGATTTCGGTGCGCGCGGCGAAGAAGCCTTCGTGCCCGACACCAACACCCGCAACCTTGGCCTGTTCGTGCTGCAGGAAAAGCAGTTCGGCCCGTTCAAGCTCGAACTCGGCGGCCGCCACGACCAGGTCAAGCTCGACCCGACCGGCGAGTACCGCGCGCGCACCTTCGACGCCACCAACCTGTCCGCCGCCGGCATCTGGAAGCTCAACGACGCGGTCGACCTGCGCTTCGGCGTGGACGGCTCCGAGCGCGCGCCGACCAACGAAGAGCTGTATGCCGCCGGCGCGCACATCGCCACCCGTTCGCTGGAAATCGGCGACGCCAACCTGAAGACCGAACGCGGCCAGCGCGTGGAACTGGGCATCCACACCCACAGCGACCGCCTCGACTTCTCCGCGTCCATCTATCAGACCAGGTTCAAGGACTTCATCTACCTGGCCGACACCGGCGTGGTGGAAAGCCTGCCGGTTCGCCTCTGGACCCAGCAGGACGCCACCTTCAAAGGCGCCGAGGCCGAAGCCCTGGTGCACCTGTTCGAAGGCAACAGCGGCGACTGGGACCTGCGCGTGTTCGGCGACTACGTGAAGGCCGAACTGGACGGCAGCGGCAGCCGCAGCGTCGACATCGCCGTGCCGCATGGCGACCACGACCACAACTACACCGTGGACCTGGCCAACAGCGGGTACCTGCCGCGTATCTCCCCGGCCCGCGTGGGCGCCGACCTGCGCTGGTCGCGCGATGGCTGGCGGGCCTCGGTGGGTGCGGTACGTTACAGCAGCCAGAAGGACACCGCGCAGAACGAAGACCCCAGCGCCGGCTACACCCTGGTCGACGCGCACTTCGCCTACCGCTGGGACCGCAGCGAGAGCAACAGCTACGAAGTTTTCCTGGACGGCAACAACCTGACCAACCGCGAGGCGCGTGCGCACACCTCGCTGCTGCGCGTCTACTCGCCCTTGCCCGGCCGTGGCGTCGCGTTCGGCATCCGCGCGTATTTCTGATCCCCACTGGGGTGCAGGGTTTGATCTTCGGGGGCCGCAAGGCCCCCGTTTTTTTGCCGGGACGCTGGCTTCACGCTTCGTTGACCAAGCACAGCGGCCTCATACCGGCACCGCCTGCCCGGCTTCCATTCCGGACATTCCTGTCCGAAACTAGCGCATGCAAAGTCAACGTGCCGATGCGGCTGCCCGCCGCGCCCTGATCCTGGATGCCGCGGACGCGGTGTTCGGGCAGCATGGCGTTACCGCGCCGCTGGACCTGGTGGTGGAAAAGGCCCAGGTCGGCCGCGCCACGCTGTACCGCAACTTCCCCGATCGCACCGCACTGATCGAAGCCCTGCTGGACCGTGCCGTGGCGCGGATTGCGCGCCAGCTCGAAAGCCTGGGCGATCGCGACGATGCCCTGTTCGAAGTGCTGCAGGGCATCGCCACGCGCATCGTGACGTCGCCGGCGCTGGCCGACTACTGGCGCGCGGTGGATGCCGACGACCCCAGCATCAAGGCCGCGCGGCAGACCGTGCAGGGGCTGCTCAAGGCGCCGATCCAGCGCGCCATCGACGCCGGGCTGTGCCGGCCGGACCTGCAGCCGGCCGACATCTCGCTCATGTCCAGCATGCTCGGCGCTGCCCTGCGCGGCAAGACCCGCGAAGAGCGTGCCCGCCTGGCCACGCGCGGCCTGCAACTGCTGCGCGCCGGACTGCAGGGACCCACCGACGGGGCCGGCTGATGGCCGACTACCTCAAGCCCGTTCCGGACTGGGAAGAGCACGAAAAGCCGACCTTGCCCGGTTCGGCCTCGATGCCCTGGCATCCGCCGCATCGCCGCGTTGCCTACGCCCTGGTGGCACTGCTGGTCGGCATCACCGGCGGCCTCGGCAATGCGCTGGTCAGCGCCAACCTGCCCTACCTGCAGGGGCAGCTCGGGCTGACCCCGGCGCAGGGCAGCTGGCTGGTGGCGGCGTATGCGATGGTCAACGTCACCGCCAACCTGCTCGCCTTCAAGTTCCGCCAGCAGTACGGCATCCGCCTGTTCGCCGAAATCGGCCTGGGCCTGTACGCCGCGCTGGCGCTGCTGCACCTGGTGGTCGGCAGTTTCGAAACCACGGTCATGCTGCGGGCCGCCAGCGGCTTTGCCGGCGCCGCCTGCAGCACGCTCGGCACCCTGTACATGCTGCAGTCGCTGCCGCGCCGCTTTACCGGCAACCTGCTGGTGATCGGGGTGGGCATCTCGCAGATGGCCGTTCCGATCGCGTGGCTGGTCTCGGCGGGGCTGGTGGACACCGGCCAGTGGCACAACCTGTACCTGTTCGAGGCGGGTCTGGCGTTGTGCGCGTTCGCCGCGGTGGTGCTGCTGAAACTTCCGCCCGGCGTGCAGATCAAGGCCTTCGAGCCGATGGACTTCCTGACCTTCGCGCTGCTGGCGCCGGCGGTCGGGCTGCTGGTAGTGGTGCTGGCGCAGGGCTACGTGCGCTGGTGGCTGGACACCCCGTGGCTGGGCTGGGCGCTGGTAGCCTCGATCGCCCTGGCCACCACCGGGTTCCTGATCGAGCACTACCGGCGCAACCCGTTGCTGCAGACCCGCTGGCTGACCAGCCTGCCGGTGCTGCATTTCATCGTCGGTGCGTTCCTGATCCGTTTCCTCACCACCGAACAGTCCTACGGCGTGGTCGGTCTGATGCGCCAGCTGGGCATGGGGCCGGACCAGATGCGGCCACTGTTCGCGGTGATCCTGGCCGGGGTGATCTGTGGCATTGCGGCCAGCTCCCTCACCTTCGGCCCGAAGCGGATCATCCCGCAGCTGCTGATGGCGATCCTGCTGCTGGGCAGTGCGGCCCTGCTTGACCAGAGCCGCACCAGCCAGGACCGCCCGCACGACTTCTTCGTCAGCCAGTTCCTGGCCTCGATGGGCGCGGGCATGTTCATGGGCCCGCTGATCATGCTTGGCATCACCCAGGCGCTGAAGCAGGGCGTGGACCACATGATCACCTTCCTGGTCACCCTGTCGATCACCCAGACCCTGGGCGGGTTGGCCGGCTCGGCGGTACTGGGCACGTACCAGCTGCACCGCGAGCAGGTCTATTCCAGCGCGCTGGTCAGCCAGCTCGACCCGGCCGATGGCGTGGTCGCGCAGCGCATGAAACTGCAGCAGCAGCTCTACGCACCGCTGTTGACCGACCCGGTGCAGCGCAGCGCGCAGGGCACCGCGCAGCTGGCGCAGATCACCCGCCGCGAAGCCAACGTGCGCGGTTTCAATGACGTGTTCTCGCTCAGCGGCCGGGTCGCGCTCGGCTTCCTGTGCTGGCTGCTGCTGTTGTCGGTCCGCACCGCCGTGCTCAAGCAATGGCGCAAACGGCACCCGCCTGCCCTTACCCCCCTCACGCCTACGGGCGTCGACCCTCGATGAGTCCCGATATGCCCACCCCACCGCCGCGTGACGACGCGCCCGAGAACGTCAATCCCGCACCGCCCACCGATGCCGCGCCGGCCGCCACCGGTGCTGCGGCCGCTCCGGCTGCGCCCAGCGCGCCGAAGTACCTCAAGCCCAGCGCGCGCAGCGTGGTGGTGATGATCGTGGTGGCGCTGCTGGGCATCGCATTGATCCTGCGCGCGTGGTCGCTGTGGCCGTTCAACACCACGTGGGTCAGCACCGACAACGCTTACGTGCGTGGCCAGATCACCGTGCTGGCGCCGCAGGTGAACGGCTACGTGACCGAGGTGTTGGTCAAGGACTTCCAGCACGTCAAACAGGGCGAGCCCCTGCTGCGCATCGACGACCGCATCTACAAGGAAAAGGTGGCGCAGGCGCAGGCGAACCTGGACAGCGCGGTGGCCGCGCTGGCCAACTCCGACCAGGCGCAGGCGCAGAACCGCGCGCAGATCGGCGCGGCCCGGGCCGCGCTGTCGGCAGGCCAATCGGAGCTTGCGCGGTCGCGCAACGAGCTCAAGCGCTACGAAGAACTCGCCGACCAGCAGCTGGTGGCACTCAACGACCGCGACAAGTTCCGCACCAGCGCGCAGGCCGCGCAGTCATCGGTGCAGCAGTCGCAGGCGCAGATCCGCATCGCCGAGGAAACCCTGACCTCCACCCAGGTGGCGCGCAAGGGCCTGGAAGCAGGCGTGGAAACGGCAAAAGCGCAGCTGGAGCTGGCACGGATCGACCTGGCCAACACGGTCATCCACGCCCCGCGCGACGGGCAGGTCAGTGAAGCGTCGGTGCGGCTGGGCCAGTACGTCACCGCCGGTTCGCAGCTGCTGTTCCTGGTGCCGGACACGCTGTGGGTAGTGGCCAATTTCAAGGAAGGCCAGACCTGGAAGATGCGCATCGGCCAGGAGGCCAGCTTCTCGGTGGACGCCTTCGACGGTGAGCGCCTGAGCGGGCGGGTGGAGCAGATCGCCCCGGCGACCGGCTCGGAGTTCAGCGTGCTGCGTCCGGATAACGCCAGCGGCAACTTCACCAAAGTGGTGCAGCGGCTGCCGGTGCGGATCGCAATCGACCCGGATCAGGAACTGGCGCCGCGCCTGCGCCCGGGCATGTCGGTGGTGGTGCGGGTGAACACCGCCTCAACCCCGGACCGGTAGGGTCGGTTCCCGAACGACCGCCGACCCGGTTGATCGGCACTTGGACGCATGACCCGGGCCGGAGCCGCGCCTTCGTTGCAGGTCATGCGTTACCGGACCCTGCACCTTTATCGGCGGTCGTTCGGGAACCGACCCTACCGTCAGCGCAGCGTCTTCATCATTACCGGCGCGACCGGCGCCGTGCTGCCGATCAACCCGCAGGCAGCTGCATCACCCCGCGCAGCGGGCGCAGAGTCCGTGCACTTCCAGCGTCTGCGCCTGCGGCTGGAAGCCCAGCTCCTTGGCGCGCTTTTCCAGCTGGCTGACGATGTCGCGGTCTTCCAGCTCCACCGCACTGTGGCAGCTGTTGCAGATCAGGAACGGCACCGAGTGCTGCGCGCTGCTGGGGTGGTGGCAGGCCACGAAGGCATTCACCGATTCCAGCTTGTGCACGAAGCCATTCGCCATCAGGAAATCCAGCGCGCGGTACACCGTGGGCGGGGCATCGGCGCCCACGCCCTTGCCGTTGCGCACCCATTCCAGCAGCTCGTAGGCCTTCACCGGCTTGCCGGCCTCGGCGATCAGGCGCAGCACGTTGGCGCGGATCGGCGTCAGCCGCAGTCCGCGCTCCGTGCACACGCGCTCCACCACCTTCACGAAGTCCGAAGCGTCGTGAACGTGATGGTGTGGGGCGGTACAAGCGGTCTTGGCGGACATGCGGTCTCCTGTGGTCAGGCCGTCGGTACTTTAGTAAGTGCGACGTCGATGCGTTTCAAGGCCTCTTCACGCCCGGCCAGGAACACGGTCTGGGAAATGTCCGGGCTGACCTGGGTGCCGGTGATGGCCACGCGCAGCGGCTGGGCGACCTTGCCCATGCCGATCTCCAGCGCGGTGGCCACGTCATGCAGGGCCACCGACACGCTTTCTGCGGTCCACTCGCTCGCCGCAGCCAGCAGCTCACGGGCCTTGCCCAGCGCCAGTTCCGCGCCCGGCTTGAAGTGCTTGGCCACCGCCGCCTCGTCGTATTCGACCAGCGGCTGGTACCAGACCACCGCCTTCTCGGCCATTTCCTTCAGCGTCTGCACGCGGTCGCGCAGCGCCACTACCACGTCAGCCGGGGCCGGGCCGGCGCCCAGGTCCAGGCCCAGCTTGTTCAGCTGGTAGACCAGGTGCGGGGCGATGTCGGCGGGGTTTTCGGTCTTCAGGAAGTGCTGGTTGACCCAGCCCAGCTTGGCCATGTCCAGGCGCGAGGCCTTGGAATTGCAGTTGGTCACATCGAACAGGTCGATCAGCTCCTGGCGGCTGAACAGCTCCTGGTCGCCATGCGACCAGCCCAGCCGGGCCAGGTAGCTCAGCAGCGCGTCGGGCAGGTAGCCGGCGTCCTTGTACTGCATCACGTCGGCCGCACCGGTGCGCTTGGACAGCTTGGCGCCCTGCTCGTCCAGGATCATCGGCATGTGGCCGAACTTCGGCACCGGGGCGCCGATGCCTTCGTATAGATTGATCTGGCGCGGGGTGTTGTTGATGTGGTCGTCGCCGCGGATGACCTCGGAAATGCGCATGTCCCAGTCGTCCACCACCACCGCGAAGTTGTAGGTGGGGAAGCCGTCCGGGCGGAAGATCACCATGTCATCCAGCTCGCTGTTGGCGATCTCGATGCGGCCCTTGATCAGGTCGTCGAACACGACCGTGCCTTCCAGCGGGTTCTTGAAGCGGATCACCCGGTTCGGATCGTCGCGGTACGGCAGGTTCAGTTCGCGCGCGGCGCCGTTATAGCGGGGCTTTTCCTGCTTCGCCATGGCCGCCTCGCGCATCGCATCGAGCTCCTCGCGGGTCTCGTAGGCGTAATAGGCCTTGCCGTCGGCGATCAGCTGCTCGGCCACTTCTTTGTACCGCGCCACGCGCTGGGTCTGGTAGATCGGGCCTTCGTCGTAGTTCAGGCCCAGCCACTCCATCGCCTCCAGGATCGCGTCGATGGCGCCCTGGGTGCTGCGTTCACGGTCGGTATCCTCGATGCGCAGCACGAATTCCCCGCCACGGTGGCGCGCCTCCAGCCAGCAGTACAGCGCCGTGCGGGCGCCGCCAATGTGCAGGTAGCCGGTTGGACTGGGGGCGAAACGGGTGCGGCAGGTCATGGGGGGCTCGGGAGAACGGGAATCGGGACGATTTTACCTGCCCCCGGCCGGCATTGGGGGCCGGGGCGTTCATCAGATCCCACCCGCCGGCCGGACGTGCTCGTACAGCGCGGTCCAGCCGCGCGCGGCGGCCTGTTCCTGCATCCTCTCCGGGTGGATCTGGCGCAGGTGGAACTGCATCCGCTGGCTGCCTGGGGTCGGGATCGCGCCGTACATTTCAGCCAGCGTCTCGGCGTTGGCATCGCCCAGGGTCCGTGACGACAGCCGGCTGAAATAGCGCGACCCGAACAGGTTGTTCACCCACTGGTTGAAGCGCGAGAGCTTCTTGAACACCATCAGCCCGAAGTTGGGATCGTAGAGCAGGTATTCGCGCCGCCCGTTGTCCAGCACATTCACGCCGCAGGCCATGCTGTGCTGGGTTCCGCTGAAGACGAAATGGCTGCTGCGCGCGGTGTTGGCAAAGAAATCTGCCAGTGCATCGACGTGGATCAACGATGCCGCCGACATCGAGCCAGGCTGCAGGGCCGCGCCTTGCGCGTCGCGGATGAGCGCACGCACTGCAGCGGCAGCGGGGCTGTCGGGCTCCCGGATCGCCTGGCGCAGGTGCTCCAGTACATGGATTTCTTCACCCTGCCCCATCGCCGTGGCCACGATCCGCGACAACCCGGTGCACATGCCCGCTGCGGATAGACCGGGCCCTTCCGCAAGCAGGCCCTGGGAGGCCTGGAGGAACTGTCCACCGGCGATGTACACCGAGTCGTGCACCACCTCGTTGACAACCGTATAGCGCTCGGCACGCAGCGTACTGTCCAGCCGCTCGATGATCACCGACAGCGCACCCTGCTGCACCGGATCGAGATGGCCTGACACGAACAGCTCTTTCATCTGCTCCAGTGAGGCGCTGTCGCGCGCCTGTTCCGGGGTCATCACCCGCTCCCAGTGATTCACCCCCCACTGGAAATCCTGCGAGCTGCTGTCCACCGAATGGGAATGCGTGCGTTCAACCAGCGAATTCAACGAACCTCGATAGCTGCGTTCCACCGATTGCCTGCGCTTGCTGGATCGGCTGATCGGTGCGCCGCCGCGCAGGCCGACGTCGCTGTGGGGTTCCCACGCACCGTCTGCATTCAGCCGTACCGGTTGGTGGTAGAAGCTGCCCGGCTGCGGATTCTGCAGCCGCCAGGTGCCATGGGTCCGGTCGAAGGCCACCTCATATGAGTTCCCGCCCTGATGGATGTATCGCTTGCCCAGGTAGTCGTGCACGCCATTGTCCGCGGCGCGCGATCCAGAAAGCGCCACGGGGCGGGCGTAACGCTCGGCCAGGTGCGCCAGCGGATCATCCACCTGCTCCCATGCTGCCGTCTGTATCTCCGGTTGCAGTCGTGAACCATCGCGCGCGGCCACCGCCGCCAGCCGCGCGGTGCCCAGCGGCGCCGACAAGGCCAGGCCCACGGCACCGCCGACTGCCGTGCCGGCGCCGGCACGACGCTGCTCAGGCGTATCGCCGTCGACCATCTGTTCCACACCTCCCCCCAGCTGCACGGCCGACAGTACTGCCACCACCGGCAGCGTCTCGGGCACCAACAGGGCAACCAGGCCCATCGCCTGCTCACAGCGTTCCAGCCGCGGCATCCAGCGGCGCCGGAATGCCTCCCACTCTGAGGTCATCAACGTCTGTGCATCACGACGCGCGCGTTGCCGCAGCCGCGCGACCAATGCCTGCGACACCTCGCCGCTGATCGGCACCACCGCGCCGCCGTGTCCGAAGATCGCCTGGGTGCCGGCACCCAGTGCGGTATGCACGCCGTTGGACATCCAGCCGTCCTGCAGGTCGGCCAGGTCGAACGCGGTCTCCAGCCATTGCCGCCCGGCGTCGGTGCCCGCCGCGCGTTCGATCCAGCCCATCATGTCGGCCCCGCTGGCGAACTCATGGAAGCGGTTGCGGTCGTTGGGGAAGTACAGCAGAACCTCCGGCCCCACCTCGTCGGCGACGTGCAGCACGGTCGAGGCGATGCCATGGACCTGCAGCCAGCCGATGCGCACACCGGCACGCGCAACCGGCCGGTACGCCGGATCTTGCGACTCGGCCGCGGTCATTGTGCCGAACACACCAAGGGCCAGCTGCATGCCGCGCGCGGACAGCGATCCGTCGGCATGCTGTTGCGCGCAGCCGTACAGGTAACCGCCGCGCAAGGTGGTGAGTACGGCCGGTGCATGCTGCTGCCAGAACCGGTCCAGCGCGCGCAGGTAGTCACCCTGCACATCCAGTTCGCGCGCCATCGACAACAGCTGTGATGCGTCCAGCCCCACCACCTCGCTGTTCTCGTCGAAAACCGCGCTGTCGCTGCTGGTGTACAGGCCCAGCAGGTGCCCGGGGGTATCGTCAAAGCCCGCCGCGCGGGTCATCGCACAGTCGGCGAAGCTGGCCGCCGCCTGCTTCTGCGCCCGGTTGTGGACCCACCCGCTACGCGTCTGGTCGTTTGGATACCCGTCCGTGAAGGACACGATGTAACAACAGCTGCTGTCGAACGCGGTGCGGTAACGGCGCATGATTTCGTCATCCAGGCGCTGTTGCACGAACGGGACCAGCAGGGGATAGGCGTGCTCGACCAGGCTGCGGCCGGCACTGAGCGCGTGCAGCCAGCGCGCGCCGTCCATGCCGGCATTGCGCAGCGCGCCCGGCGTGCCCGGCGGAAAGCGCGCCGTCCAGTGCGCCGCGCTGCGCGCGTTCAGACCGTCCATGTCCAGCGCGGCCAGCTCGCCTGCCGCGGCCAGCACCGGCACGGGAACCGGCAGGTACGGCAGGGCCAGCGCCGAATCGAGCGCATTGAAGGCCTCTCGGATTTGCCATGGCGATGACAGGCCGGCGGCGCGCAGCTGCGCATGCCGCAGCTCCAGCGCCTGCATGAACAAGGCCCAGCGGAAGTCGCCGTCGATCCCGTAGGCCTTCACCACCGGCAGCGCGCCCTGCTGCCAGCGGGCGTGCTCGTTGACCGCCACGCGCACCGGCAACTGGTGACGCACCTCGTCGGCAAGCTGCTGCAGCGCGGCGTCGCTGCTGTTGAACGCCTCGATCAACGGAATCCGGGTGGTGCTGATCACCACCGTGATCGGCGCCTGCGGCGACGCCGCCGCCTGCGCGGTGACCAGCAGCACCCCGTGCAGCGGAACCGCATGGCCCCGGTCGTTGGCGGCCAGCGCGTGCACGTCGATCTGCCAGCCCGGCAGGGCCAGCGCGCGGCCGTTGGCTGCTTCGGCAAGATCGAAACGGGCCGGGAAGTCGGTCAGCACCTTGACCGCTGCGGCCGCTTCGTCACCGAGCTGGCCCGCTGCGTTCAACAGCACCGCCGTGCCCGCAAGACGCCGGCCGATGCCCGATACGAACCCTTCCGAACCCGGCGTCGGTCGACCATGCCAGGCCTGTTCGAGACACGTGTCGTAGCGGCGACGGAAAGCGCCCAGATAATCGCGTCCCTGCACTTTTCTGAATTCATCGAGGGTCAGCTCTCGGCACTCCTGCACCGGAAAGTAGGTTCCCGGTACGCAGCGGTAATAGAGCCCGGCGTGACCCGTGTCGGCGTCGACCGGCAGCAGTGCCGCGCCCACCAGGGTGTGGGTCCTGACCAGCCCGCTGCGTACCCGCCGGCCGGGCGGGAGCAGCCGGTGCTGGTTGCGGAACAACGCGCCGGGCGGGCGCAGCTGGCCGGCTTCCCAGGCGCGCCACTGCTGGCTGACCTGGAAGGTATTGAGGTAGATCGTGGTGGGGTCGATCACCTGGCCGGTAACGTTGAGCAGCTCGGCTGCGACCTGCCGCGCGAGGTCGGTGTCGAGGTTCGGCAGCGCGGCGGCGGACAGGGTCAGCGCCCGCTCCGAGGCCACCACGTGGCGCCAGGCCGCGGTCAGGCGCTGGTGCTGCTCGCTGGCGTTGCGCCCCATCGACTGCACCCAGGTCAGCATGCGCGACCGCGTTACCG
>NZ_CAUQPH010000086.1:0-15425 GCF_963519925.1 uncultured Stenotrophomonas sp.
GGCCGGCCCAGACAGTGCGTGGTCCGGCCAACGGCCGGCGCTACCCGGTTCACGGTGATCGTGGATGGATCAGCGAAGAATCCCGGGCAGGTCCAACCCCTTCTCCTTCGCGCATTCAATCGCGATCTCATACCCCGCATCCGCATGCCGCATCACGCCGGTGGCCGGGTCGTTCCACAGCACGCGCGCGATGCGCTTGGCCGCGGCCTCGGTGCCGTCGCAGACGATCACCATGCCGGCGTGCTGCGAGAAGCCCATGCCCACGCCGCCGCCGTGGTGCAGCGACACCCAGGTCGCGCCGCTGGCGGTGTTGAGCAGGGCGTTGAGCAGCGGCCAGTCCGAGACCGCATCGGAGCCGTCGGCCATCGCTTCGGTTTCCCGGTTGGGCGAGGCGACGCTGCCGCTGTCCAGATGGTCGCGGCCGATCACCACCGGCGCCTTGAGTTCGCCGTTGGCGACCATCTCATTGAACGCCAGCCCAAGCCGGTCGCGGTCGCCCAGGCCCACCCAGCAGATGCGCGCCGGCAGGCCCTGGAACTTTATCTTCTCGGCCGCCATGTCGAGCCAGCGGTGCAGGTGCGGGTTGTCCGGAATCAGTTCCTTGACCTTGGCATCGGTCTTGGCGATGTCCTCTGGATCACCGCTCAGCGCGGCCCAGCGGAATGGGCCGATGCCGCGGCAGAACAGCGGGCGGATATATGCCGGCACGAACCCGGGGAAATCGAACGCATCCTCGACGCCTTCTTCCAGCGCCATCTGGCGCAGGTTGTTGCCGTAATCGACGGTCGGCACGCCCAGCGCGTGGAAGGCCAGCATGGCGCGGACGTGGTTGGCCATCGATTCGCGCGCGGCCTTCTCCACCACCTTCGGCGCGGTCACGCGCTGCTCGTCCCACTGTTCCACCGTCCATTCCTGCGGCAGGTAGCCGTTGACCGGGTCGTGCGCGGAGGTCTGGTCAGTCAGCAGGTCCGGCTTGACCCCGCGCAGCAGCAGTTCTTCCAGCACGTCGGCGACATTGCCGAGCAGGCCTACCGACAGCGGCTTCTTCGCCGTGCACGATTCCTCGATCAGGCGCAGCGCTTCATCCAGGTTGTCGGTCCAGGTGTCCAGGTAGCCGGTGCGCAGGCGCATCTCGATGCTGCTCTTGCGGCATTCCACCGCTAGGCACGAGGCACCGGCCATCACTGCGGCCAGCGGCTGCGCGCCGCCCATGCCACCGAGGCCACCCGTGAACAGCCACCTGCCGGCCAGGCTGCCGTTGTAGTGCTGGCGGCCCATTTCCACGAAGGTTTCGTACGTGCCCTGCACGATGCCCTGGGCACCGATGTAGATCCAGCTGCCAGCGGTCATCTGGCCGTACATGGCCAGGCCCTTCTTATCCAGCTCGTTGAAGTGGTCCCAGTTGGCCCAGCGCGGCACCAGGTTTGAATTGGCGATCAGTACGCGCGGCGCATCGGCGTGGGTGCGGAACACGCCCACCGGCTTGCCCGACTGCACCAGCAGGGTCTGGTCGTCTTCCAGCCGGGTGAGCGTCTCGATGATCGCGTCGTAGCTTTCCCAGTCACGCGCGGCGCGGCCGATGCCGCCGTACACCACCAGTTCCTGCGGGCGCTCGGCGACATCCGGGTGCAGGTTGTTCATCAGCATGCGCAGCGGTGCCTCGGTCAGCCAGCTCTTCGCAGTGAGCGTGCTGCCGGTGGGGGCGATGATGGTGTGGGTGGAATCGTGACGGCTCATGCAGCACTCCGGGAGTTCGCGAATTCAATGCAGGCGTTCAGCACCTGCTGCAGCGTGTGGCGCAGCGGTGCCGCGTGGTCGGGGTCGAGCGGGGTGGGCCAGCTGTGCAGGTCCACCTGCTCCGGTTCGTGCATGTAGCCGCGGCAGGCCAGTTCCATCTGCAGGCTGTGCACGCCGCCGGGAATGTCGCTGTAGTGGCGGGTGATCCAGCCGCCCTTGAAGCGGCCGTTGCGCACGTGTGACAGGCCGCTGATCCGGCACAGGTTCTCCACCACGTCGCTGAGCGCGTTGTCGCAGGACGTGTCCGGCGTGCCGGACGGGCCCGCGGTGCCCAGGTTGAACTGCGGCAGCTCGCCGTCGAACAGGTGCGGGATATGCGAACGGATCGAATGCGCGTCGTATACCACCACGGTGCCTTGGCGCTGGCGCAGGCGCGCGATCTGCGCGGCCAGCGCCGCGTGATAGGGCGCAAAATACGTATCGCGGCGCTGGGCAATCGCGTCGGCATCCGGCTCCCGGCCCGGGTGGTACAGCGGCTGGTTGTCGAACGTGGTCAGCGGGCACAGCCCGGTGGTGTTCTGCCCGGGATACAGCGAGACGCCGCTGGGGTCGCGGTTGAGGTCGATCACCGACCGCGAGATCGCCGAACGCACCGTGGTCGCCCCGAGGCGCTGGGCGAAGTCATACAGCTCATGCACCCACCAGTCGGCATCGCGGCGGGCCAGCCACGGCGACACGAAATCGCCGGCCAGCGCATCGGGCAGTTCGGTGCCGGTGTGCGGGAAGCTGACGATCAGCGGCGCATCACCTTCATGCACCTGCAGCCAGTCCGGCTGGGCGGTCATGCCAGCGGCTCCACCTGCGGCAGGATGTCCGCCAGCCCTTCGGCCAGCGCGCCGCTGCGCACCAGCGCGGTGGCGGCCAGCATGTCCGGGTGGAAGTAGCGGTCATCCTGCAGGGTCGGCACCTGCGCACGCAGGCGCTGGCGCACTGCTTCCAGCGCATCGCTGGAGCGCAGGCCACCGTGGAAGTCGCAGCCCTGCGCGGCGGCCAGGAGTTCGATGCCGACAACGTTGGCCGCGTTCTCGGCCATCTGCAGCAGGCGGCGCGCGCCATGCGCGGCCATCGAGACGTGGTCTTCCTGATTGGCCGAGGTCGGAATCGAATCCACGCTGGCCGGGTAGGCGCGCTGCTTGTTTTCCGACACCAGCGCGGCGGCGGTCACCTGCGGGATCATGAAGCCGGAGTTCAGCCCCGGCTTCGGGGTCAGGAATGCCGGCAGGCCGGACAGCGCCGGGTCGACCAGCATCGCGGTACGCCGTTCGCTGATCGAGCCGATCTCGCAGATCGCCATCGCCAGCATGTCGGCGGCGAAGGCCACCGGTTCGGCGTGGAAGTTGCCGCCGCTGAGCGCTTCGTTGGTGTCGGTGAACACCAGCGGGTTGTCGGACACGCCGTTGGCTTCAATCGCCAGCGTGGTGGCGGCCTGGCGCATCACGTCGAAGGCCGCACCCATCACCTGCGGCTGGCAGCGCAGGCAGTACGGGTCCTGCACGCGCACATCGTTGTCGCGGTGCGATTCGCGGATCGCCGAGCCCTCCATCAGGGTGCGCAGCGCCGCCGCGGTGGCGATCTGGCCGCGTTGGCCGCGGATGCTGTGGATGCGGGGATCGAACGGGGTGTCCGACCCCTTGGCGGCCTCCACCGACAATGCGCCGGTGACCAGCGCGGCCTGGAACACGGTGCTGATGGCGAACAGCCCGGCCAGCGCATAGGCGGTGGAATACTGGGTGCCGTTGAGCAGGGCCAAGCCTTCCTTCGCCCCCAGCACCAGCGGTGCCAGGCCGCAGCGCGCCAGCGCGTCGGCCGCGCTGAGCCGTTCGCCGCCGACGAACGCTTCGCCGACACCGATCATCACGCTGGCAAGGTGCGACAACGGCGCCAGGTCGCCGGATGCGCCCACCGAGCCCTGGCACGGAATCACCGGCACCAGGTCGTGCTGCAGGAACGCTTCCAGCAGCGCCAGCGTTGCCGGGCGGATGCCGGACGCGCCCTGGGCCAGGCTGGTCAGCTTCAATGCCATCATCAGCCGCACCACCGGCGCCGGCATCGGCTCGCCGACCCCGGCCGCGTGCGAGAGCACGATATTGCGCTGCAGGGTTTCCAGGTCGTCGCGTTCGATGCGCACGCTGGCCAGCTTGCCGAAGCCGGTATTGATGCCGTACACCGGCGCGCCCTTGGCCACGATGTCGGCCACGGTCTTCGCGCTGCGCTGCACCGCCTCGGCCGAGGCCGGGTCCAAGCGCACCCGTGCGCCGTCATGGATCGCGCGCCATTGCGCCAGGGTTACCGCGCCGGGCTGCAGGGTCAGGGTGTTGCTCATGGAATCTCCAGACATCTCGAAAGTCAGACGGAAGCGCCGCGCATCACGCGCGCGTGCAGGGGATTGAAGCCCATGCGGTACACCAGGTCGGCCGGCGCCTCGATGTCCCACACGGCGAGGTTGCAGTCCAGCCCCACCGCCAGCCGGCCGATGCGGTCCTGCCGCCCGAGCGCACGCGCCGCTTCACGGGTGAAGCCGGCAATGCACTCCTCCACGGTCATGCGGAACAGCGTGGCGGCCATGTTCATCGCCAGCAGCGGGCTGGTCAGCGGCGAGGTGCCGGGGTTGCTGTCGGTGGCCAGTGCCAGCGGTACGCCGGCCGCGCGCAGCGCGTCGATCGGGGGCAGGGTGGTGTCGCGGGTGAAATAGAACGCGCCCGGCAGCAGCACCGCCACGGTGCCGGCGGCACGCATCGCGGCAATGCCGTCTGCATCGAGGTGTTCGATGTGGTCGGCCGAAAGTGCGCCATGCCGCGCAGCCAACGCAGCGCCGTGCTGGTTGCTGAGCTGTTCGGCGTGGATCTTCACCGCCAGTCCATGCGCCTGCGCGGCCACGAACACCTGCTCGGCCTGCGCGGTGCTGAAGGCGATGTTCTCGCAGAACACATCGACCGCTTCGGCCAGGTCCTGCGCGGCCATCGCCGGAATCATCACGTTGCACACCTCATCGATGTACTCCTGCGCCTGCCGCCCCGGCGGCACCGCGTGTGCACCGAGGAAGGTGGGCACCACCTCGACCGCGCGCTGCCGCGACAGCTCGCGGGCCACGCGCAGCTGCTTGGTTTCATCGACAAGCGAGAGGCCGTATCCGGATTTGATCTCCACCGTGGTGATGCCCTCGGCCAGCATCGCATCCAGCCGCGGCAGGCTGGTGGCGAGCAGCTCGGCCTCGCTGGCGGCGCGGGTGGCGCGCACGGTGCTGACGATGCCGCCGCCGGCGCGCGCGATGTCGGCATAGCTCACGCCCTGCAGGCGCTGCTCGAATTCGTTGGCGCGGTTGCCGGCGTAGACCAGGTGGGTGTGGCAGTCGATCAGCCCCGGGCTGATCCAGCGGCCGCCGCAGTCCACCCGCCGGGCAGGCTGCAGGTGCGCATCGGAACCGGCCGGGCCGACATGCACGATGCGGCCATCGCGGGCGGCGAGCACGCCGTCGCGGACCACGCCCAGGCCAGGGCCATCGACAGTGATCAGGTGGGCATGGGTCCAGAGGGTGTCACAGTGCATGGCAGCAACCACGGCGGCGTATATGTCTATACAATATAGTCGCCACTTCCGGGATGTCCAGTGATGCCAGCCAACCCCGCCCCCGTCCTCGCATTCCACGCCGACCACGCCCTGTTGCCGCACGGCTGGGCGCGCGATGTGCGCATCGTCTGCGCCGGCCCTACCGTGCAGTCGGTGGAGGCCGGCATGCCCGCGCAGCCCGGCGACACCGCGCTGGCGATCGCGCTGCCCGGCCTGGGCAACCTGCACAGCCACGCCTTCCAGCGCGGCATGGCCGGCTTGACCGAGATCGGCGGACGCAGCGGCGACAGTTTCTGGAGCTGGCGCGAACTGATGTACCGCTTCCTGGCGAACCTGCAGCCCGAGGCGGTGCAGGCGATCGCCGAGCAGGCGTACGTGGAAATGCTGGAATCGGGCTTCACCCGCGTCGGCGAATTCCACTATCTGCACCACGCCGCGGACGGCAGCCCGTATGCGGACCGCGCCGAGATGGCCGCGCGCATCGCGGCGGCGGCGCAGGGCAGTGGCATCGGCCTGACCCTGCTGCCGGTGTTCTATGCGCATGCCGACTTCGGCGGCGCGCCCCCCAACCCGGCGCAGCGCCGCCTGCTGCATGATGTGGACGGCTTTGCCGCACTGCTGGAGGGCTGTCACCAGGCCCTGCGGGGGCAGGACGATGCGGTGCTGGGCATCGCCCCGCACAGCCTGCGCGCGGTCACCGGCGAAGAGCTGGCCGCACTGCTGCCACTCACCACCGGCCCCGTGCACATCCACATCGCCGAACAGACCCGCGAGGTCGATGCGTGCGTGGCCTGGAGCGGGCTGCGCCCGGTGCGCTGGCTCTACGAACACGCACCCGTGGACGCGCGCTGGTGCCTGGTCCATGCCACCCACGTGGACGACGACGAAGTACGGCGCATGCTGGCCAGCCACGCCGCGGTCGGCCTGTGCCCGATCACCGAAGCCAACCTCGGCGACGGCCTGTTCCCGATGCAGGCGTTCGCGCGCGGCGGTGGCCGCTTCGGCGTGGGCTCGGATTCCAACGTGCTGATCGACGCCGCCGAGGAGCTGCGCCTGCTCGAGTACGGGCAGCGCCTGCAGCTGCGAGGGCGCAACGTGCTGGCGCCGCAGGAAGGGGTATCCAGCGGACGTTGGCTGTTCGAACAGTCCCTGCACGGTGCAGCGCAGGCGCTGGGCGTGGGCTGTGGCCTGCAGCCCGGTGCGCCCGCTGACGTGGTCGAACTGGATCCGCAGCACCCGGCGCTGATCGCCCGCGACGGTGACGCGTGGCTTGACAGCTGGGTATTCGCCGCCCGTAATGGCGCCGTTCGATCGGTCTGGCGCGGCGGACGCGAGCTGGTCCGGCACGGCCGCCACCTGCAGCGCGACGCCGTGGCAGCGCGTTTTGCCCAGGCCCTGCGTGGCGTGTTGAGGAGTTCCGAGTGACGGGCAAGAAAGCCGAAACCCTCAACCAGCGCATCCGTGCCGATCTGGAAAACCGCATCCTCAGCGGCGAATGGGCGCCCGGTTTCCGCATTCCGTACGAGCACGAGCTGATGGAGCTGTACGGCTGCTCGCGGATGACGGTCAACAAGGTACTCACCGCGTTGGCCGAGAGCGGCATGATCGAACGTCGCCGTCGCGCCGGTTCGTTCGTGGCCCGGCAGCCCCCGCACCTGGAGCAGGTGGCGCTGGAGATTCCCGATATCGCCATGGCGGTGGGTGCGCGCGGCCACGTCTACGGTTACCAGTTGCTGGAGCGGGCCTATCGGGCCCCCAACCCGGCCGCCAGCGAGGAAGTGGCGCTTGCCGGAGAGCAGAAGCTGCTGGCGATCCGCTGCCTGCATCGGGCCGATGGCCGACCGTTCGCGTTGGAACACCGTTTGATCAGCCCGGTCGGGGTGCCCGAGGTGCTGGAGGTGGATTTCACCACCACCGCGCCGGGCAGCTGGCTGCTGCAGAACGTGTCGTGGACCCGGGCCCAGCACCGCATCAGTGCCTGGGGCGCCGACGCCGCAGCGGCGGCGCTGCTGGACGTGAAGCCCGGCACCGCCTGCCTGGTCATCGACCGGCTGACCTGGCGGGGCGAACAGCCGATCACCTGCGTGCGCCAGATGTTCCTGGGCGATGCCTGGGACCTGGTGGCGAAATTCGCGCCCGGCGCACGTTGACGTGATGCCGGGCGCCGCCCGGCACCCCTGTTACGACGTGGCGCACTGCCGCCAGCGCACCGGTTCGTCGGTCCCCAGGCGTGGGTTGAGCTGGATGCGCACCGTGCGCAGCGCCGGGTAGCGTTTGACCTGGCTGCAGATCTGCGGCCAGATCGCATCGATCTCGGCAGACCGGTTCACCGCGAGGGTCTGGCGGGTCTGCCAGAACGCATTGAGCACACCGCTCTGCTGCCCCAGCAGGGCGGCCAGTTCACGCTGGTAGCGCGCGAGCGTTTCCGCATCCGGATCGGCCACGGTGCCGAGAATGCCGTCCGGGTCGCTGCTGCCTGGCGCAGGTGCCGGCGACGGTGACGCAGTCGGGGTGCCTGCAGCGTCGGCGGCGGGTGCGGTGGGTTCCGGTGGTGCGGCGACGGGGGTCGAAGACGGGGCGGTGGCGGCAGCGGGCGAGACAGGCGGCTCGGTCGGGGCCTGCTCCAGGCGCGTGGTCAGATAGCCCATGCCCACGATCAGCCCGAGGGTCAGCGAGCCCAGTGCGGCGATCGAAATGCGCCGCAGCGCCTCGCGCCGCGACTGATGCTTGACCCGGCTTTCCACGTCACCGGGCAGGTAGGGCTGCAGCATCGGCCACAACACGGTGCCGTCCAGCACCTCCACGCTCTGCTTCTCCGCGGCGCCGCGGCCATCGCGTTCGACCCGGCCTTCGGTGATCAGGATCCCCCCGCGGGCCCCGGCCAGGCGCGCGGCCGCGCCGAGTTCGTTCACTGCCGCCGTGCCGATCCGATAGGCCCGGCCGTGCTTGCAGGACACCAGGTAGCGCTGGTGCGCGGCGTCCTGCATCAGGAAATCGCTGCTGGGCTCGCGGCTGTCATCCGGCTCGCCGGTGATGTCCTGCAGCTGGCGCTGTTCGTGCAGGGCGCGCCGGACGATGCTGGAAAAGTCCCGCCAGTGCATCCCGGCCAAGGCGTTGAGCCCCAGTCGCGTCTCCGTCCGGCGGCGTTTGACCAGCCAGAACCAGGCAGCAGCGAGGGACCAGACAACAAGAGCCAGCAGGAGGGCCAGAATCCAGGAGAACATGAGATCTAGAAATGAACACGGGGTACAGACGACAGTCTATATGCGCCCACCTACAAAAAACCCGCCAATCCGTAGCCGTGAGGGGAGGGAACAAACGGCAGTGACGCGATTGGCGGGTCGGGTTCGATTGTCAACAAACGCTTGCTGCTTTGCAACAATCCGAACTCAGGCGTCCGAGCTGGGCGACTGGTGGGTGCCGGGCAGGGGGTCGGCATTGGGCGAAGCGTTGCGCGCCTCGGCCCGGTTGAGCCGGGTGGTCAGCGCATCGATGCGGGCATTGAGCGTAGCGACATCCTCGGCGGTCGGGATGTTGAGCCGCTTGAGCACGCCCTGGACGCGGTCGTCGAAGGCCTTCTCCACCTTGTCCCAGGTGCCGGCGGCCTTTTCCCGGGCCTCGCCCAGGTGCTCCTCTACGTTGTCGCGCCAGCGCGGGGTGTCCCCGGCCTGCTCGCGGTTGCGCGCGTCCACCGACTCGCCTTCCCGGACCAGGTCATCGAAGACGCGGCTGCCTTCGGCCTGGGCGCGTGCGAATACGCCAAGCCCGGCCAGCCAGATCTGTTGTGCCGAGCCGGTCAATCTGCGCGAAAAGCGCTCGGCCTGGTCCTGCAGCGAGGGCTTCTCGCCGGTGCGGTCATCGTAGTCGTCGTGTGCGTTCATGGGGCGATCCTGTGAGTGGCCACCCTTCGATCCTACCCAGCCCGTCGATTGCGCGGCGTGATGGCCCGGCTGTGCCGGGCGGATGGTTCAGCCAAGCTTCTCGCGCAGGACGCGGTGGATCTCGCCCTCGACCATGCTCTGCATCAACGATGCAGGGAACGAGAGCTTGGCGGTCACGTGCACCTGGCCGGGCAGCAGCTCGATCAGGCCCTTGACCCCGCTACCGCTGAAATTGAGTGCATCCTCCACCCACTCGGTGGTGAGCGGGAAGCTCTTGTCGAGCTTGGCCAGCATGTCCTGGATCACGCTGCGCGCCACATCGGGGCTGTGGGTGTGGTCGTGGCGGATATCGATGCTGGACATGCGGGCTCCTGGCGGGCGGTAGCGGAAACGGGCGTGCATTGTGCGCATCCGCAGACAGATCTCCAAGCAGTGCGTCACACTTCTATCTTCCCAGACTGCCAACCTGTTAGGCTGCGCCGCGTGCAGAACCTGCTTGTCCACTTCACTCATCGCCAACACCCCGACCAGCCGTTGAAGCCCGGGGTGCAGCGCATCGTGCGCCACGCATCGGGCGGGGTCCGGCTCGGCGGCGACGTAGCCGGCACGCTGCTGCTGGCGCAGTTCTGCCTGGACGACCGCGGCCTGTGGCTGCAGGTGGCCGCCGGAATGCGCGGCATCCACGTCAATGGCCGGCCGGTACGCCGCATGGCCCTGCTGCGGCCCGGCGACGCGGTCTATGCCGACGGGGTGGAAATGGTGGTGCAGGGCGGCTGCGAGCCGCTCAGCCACGCGCCGTCGCGCAGCGATGACAGCGGCGAGGACCAGCGCCTGCTGCGCGGCGTGGGAGGGCAGCACCACGGCCGCAGCTTCACCCTGGACCGCCCGCGGGTGATCGGGCGGGGGGCCGAATCGGACATCGTGATCGACGATCCGGCCTTTGCCGAACAACACGCGCGGATCGAGCGGCACGGCGAGCGCCTATTGCTGCGCGACCTGGGCGCGGGCGAATCCACCCGGGTCAATGGCGTCAGCGTGCGCCACTGCTGGCTCCAGCCGGGCGACCAGCTGGTGTTCGACGCCCAACACCGGTTCGTGCTGGAAGTGCCGCACGACGGGCGCAAGCGCGTGGCCAGCGACGAACAGGACGAACTGCTCGACCTGCCCAGCGCGGTCGAAGCACCGGCCAAGCCTGCGCGCGTGAGCCGTTGGCCGTGGCTGCTGGGCAGCGCGCTGCTGCTGGCGGGGCTGATCAGCCTGCTGCTCTGGTTCGGCGCGCGCTGAACCGATAGATTCAAACGCAACCAATTTCGCCTTGTGCAGCAAGGCCTAAAGGCTGGTGCGCTGCGGCATACTAGGGGTCTTGCCCCATAGGTGTGTCATGACGCGCGCGTTCAATTTCAGTGCCGGCCCTGCAACCCTGCCGGAATCGGTCCTGCGCCAGGCGCAGGAAGAAATGTTGGAATGGAACGGCGCCGGCGCCTCCATTGTCGAAATGAGCCACCGCGGCCCGGAGTTCATGGCCGTCGCGGCCGAGGCCGAGGCCGACCTGCGCCGCCTGATCGGCATCCCCGACGACTACGCCGTGATGTTCCTGGCCGGCGGCGCGACCACCCAGCAGGCCCTGCTCGCGCTGAACTTCGCCAGTCCCGGCCAGACCGTCGACTACGTGCTCACCGGGCACTGGGGCAAGACCGCGATCAAGCAGGTCAGCCCCTACGTCAAGGTGAATGTCGCCGCCAGCAGCGAAGCCACCGGCTTCCACGACATCCCGCCGCGCAGCCAGTGGCAGTTGTCCGACGATGCGGCCTACGTGCACATCACCGCCAACGAGACCATCCACGGGGTCGAGTTCCGTGACACCCCGGACGTGGGCAACGTGCCGCTGTTCGCCGATTTCAGCTCCTCCATCGCCAGCGAGCCGCTGGATGTTTCGCGCTACGGCCTGATCTACGCCGGCGCGCAGAAGAACCTCGGCCCGGTCGGGGTCTCGGTGGTGATTGTGCGACGCGAGCTGCTCGAGCGCAGCGGCCAGCCGCGCGCGGACATCTTCGACTACCGCTCGCACGTCGCCCGCGACTCCATGCTCAACACGCCGCCCACCTGGAACTGGTACCTGGCCGGGCTGGTGTTCAAGTGGATGCTGGCCGAGGGCGGCGTGGAAGAATTCGCGCGCCGCAACGCGGCCAAGTCGGCGCTGGTCTACGGCGCCATCGATGCCTCCGGCGGCTTCTACCGCAATGAGGTGGTGCCGGCGGCGCGCTCGCGCATGAACATTCCGTTCTTCCTGCCCGACGAGACGCTTACCGCGCGTTTCGTCAGTGAATCCAAAGCCGCCGGCCTGCTGGCACTGAAGGGTCACAAGGCGGTCGGCGGCATCCGTGCCTCGCTGTACAACGCGCTTCCGGTGGAGGGCGCGCAGGCGCTCACCACCTTCATGCGCGATTTCCAGCAGCGCAACGGCTGACGCTCCCGACTTTACCGGGGCGCCCGCCGCCCCACTGCAACTGGAACCCCTGATGGCCATCAAACCCGCCAAGCCCAAGGCATCCACCGCCAAGCCCGTCGCGGCCAAGACCGCACCGGGCGCCGCCAAGCCGACCAAGGCCGCTGCCGTGCCCGCCATCGCCGCACCGGTGCTGTCCGACGTGCGCGCCAAGATCGACCACATCGACCGCAGCATCCAGGCGCTGATCGCCGAGCGTGCGCAGTTCGCCCACCAGGTCGGCAAGGCCAAGGGCAAGCTCGCCGCCGCCGTCGATTACTACCGCCCGGAGCGCGAAGCGCAGGTGCTGCGCATGGTGGTGGACCGCAACGAAGGCCCGCTCAGCGATGAAGTGCTGGTGCATGTGTTCCGCGAAATCATGTCGGCCTGCCTGGCCCAGCAGGAGCCGTTGAAGATCGGTTACCTCGGCCCGGAAGGCACCTTCAGCCAGCAGGCCGTGCTCAAGCATTTTGGTCGCTCGGCGCTGGGCCTGCCGCTGGCCAGCATCGAAGAAGTGTTCCAGGAAGTGGAAGCGGGCAACGCCGATTTCGGCGTGGTGCCGGTGGAGAACTCGGGGCAGGGCACCATCCAGATCACCCTGGACATGTTCCTCACCTCCAACCTGAAGATCTGCGGCGAAGTCGAACTGCGCGTGCAGCAGTACCTGATGTCGCGCAGCGGCCGGTTGGAAGACGTCGAACGCGTCTACGGCCACCCGCAGTCGTTCATGCAGACCTCGTCCTGGTTGCGCGCGAACCTGCCCAAGGCCGAGAAGGTGCCGGTGTCGAGCAACGCCGAGGGTGCGCGCCGTGCACGCAACGCCGACGACGCCGCGGCCATTGGCGGTGAGAGCGCCGGCCATGTGTACGGCCTGAAGAAGGTGGTCACCAAGCCGATCCAGAACGATGCCGACAACACCACGCGCTTCCTCGTGGTGGGCCGCCAGTTCTTCCCGAGCTCCGGGCATGACCGTACCTCGGTCCTGGTGTTCATCCACGACAAGCCGGGCGCGTTGTTCGACGTGCTCAGTCCGTTCGCCCGGCACGGCATCAGCATGAACCGCATCGAATCGCGCCCGTCGCACAACGCCAAGTGGGAGTACGGGTTCTTCATCGACCTGGCCGGCCACATCGACGACGCGGCGATGCAGGCCGCGTTGGCCGAACTGGAGGCGCACTCGGCACAGATCAAGGTGCTCGGCTCCTATCCGGTCGCCGTGCCCTGAGTTCCGGGCGCCGCCGCTGCGCCCTCCATCGCCCTACGATTCACGGCTGCCGCTGTCGGCGGCCCCGCACAGGATCCACCGATGACCGCTTCCGCTTCCTGGACCGCCCGCAAGGGCCAGCCCCTGCAGGGCAGCCTGACCATTCCCGGCGACAAGTCGGTGTCGCACCGCGCGGTGATGTTCGCCGCCCTGGCCGACGGCGTCTCCCGCATCGACGGCTTCCTGGAAGGTGAAGACACCCGCGCCACCGCCGCGATCTTCTCGCAGCTGGGCGTGCGCATCGAAACGCCGTCGCCGTCGCAGCGCATCGTGCATGGCGTCGGCGTGGATGGCCTGAAGGCGCCCAGCGCGCCGCTCGACTGCGGCAACGCCGGTACCGGCATGCGCCTGCTGGCCGGCCTCCTGGCCGCGCAGCCGTTCGATTCGGTGATGGTCGGCGACGAATCGCTGTCGCGCCGGCCGATGCGCCGGGTGACCGGTCCGCTGGCGCAGATGGGCGCCCGGATCGACACCGAAGCCGACGGCACCCCGCCGCTGCGCGTGCACGGCGGGCAGCCGCTGAACGGCATCGACTTCGCCTCGCCGGTGGCCAGTGCCCAGGTCAAATCCGCGGTGCTGCTGGCCGGCCTGTACGCGCAGGGCGAGACCTCGGTGACCGAGCCGCACCCGACCCGCGACTACAGCGAACGCATGCTGCGCGCGTTTGGCGTGGACATCACCTTCTCGCCGGGCAAGGCTCGCCTGCGTGGCGGCCAGCGCCTGCGCGCCACCGACATCGCAGTGCCGGCCGACTTCTCCTCGGCCGCGTTCTTCCTGGTCGCCGCCAGCATCATTCCCGGCTCCGAACTGCGCCTGCGCCAGGTCGGCCTGAACCCGCGCCGCACCGGCCTGCTGGCCGCGCTGCGCCTGATGGGCGCCGACATCCGCGAGGAAAACCATGCCGAGCAGGGCGGTGAGGCCGTCGCCGACCTGGTGGTGCGCCACGCACCGCTGCACGGCGCCGCGATTCCCGAAGCGCTGGTACCGGACATGATCGATGAGTTCCCCGCCCTGTTCGTGGCTGCCGCAGCGGCGCAGGGCAACACCGTGGTCACCGGCGCGGCCGAGCTGCGGGTCAAGGAATCCGACCGCCTGGCCGCCATGGCCACCGGCCTGCGCAGCCTGGGCGTGCAGGTGGACGAAACCGAAGACGGCGCCACCATCCACGGTGGCCACACCCTGGGCAGCGGCACCATCGAAAGCCACGGCGACCACCGCATCGCCATGGCCTTCGCCATCGCCGGCCAGCTCAGCAGTGGCGAGGTCCGCATCAACGACATCGCCAACGTCGCCACCTCGTTCCCGGACTTCGATGGCCTCGCCAAGGGCGCCGGCTTCAACCTGTCCTGACCAGACCGGGACGCCCGACGCACCCTCGGAACCCACAAAAAAAGAGCCGACCTTTCGGTCGGCTCCCCGGCTCCCCCGCCGTTTTCGGTTTTACCGTTCGGTGCGGAAATCCACCGGCACGCGCACCACGCTGGCCACCGCGCGACCGTTGTGCATCGCCGGCTCGAACTTCCAGTCGCGCACGGTGGTGAGCACAGCGCGATCAAGATCGCGGTCACGGCCGCCACTACGCTTCACGATATCTGCATTGGTCACTTGGCCGCGCGTATCCACGTTGAGGCTGGCCACCACGCTGCCTTCCACGCCACTACGCAGGGCCGAGCGCGGATACACCGGCTTGGCGTTGCTGCTCAGCGGTCGCGCTTCGCGGTCGCGCACCGCCGGCGCCGCACGGCGCTGGGTGATCGCCGGAGCAGCCTGGCGCGTTGCGGGCGTGGGCGTCGTCGCCACGGGGGTTTCAGTTGCCGGCAGCATGCGCTCGCCGATCGGCGCACTGGCCGTTTCGTCCGGATTGGCATAACGCAGCCACACCAGCGCGGCCGCGAACATCGCCACGATCAGCGCGATCCACAGCAGCGGCGACGTACGCCGGCGGCTAGGGTCGTCGATCACATCGCGCTGGTGCTGCGGCGAAGCAGGGATTTCATGGGTATGGGTAACACTCATGGCGGACTCCTGGTGTCGAGTTGACACCCGCAGTGTTGCCCGCCCCGCGTTTCAGGTGTGTCACCGGTACGTCAACGCCACGCGTGCATGGCCAGCGTGGTTCAGCATGATGAGCCGTGCCTTTACGCGAGGCTGACGCCGCGATGACCGGTGCACCGCGTACCCACCAGCGGTGGATGACTACCGCGCTTTGAAGTCAAACGGTACTTCGATGCTGCCGACCACGGCCTGCCCGTTGCTCTGCGCTGGCAGGAAGCGCCAGCGGCGCACCGCATCGGTGGCGGCGCGGTCGAGGTCGCGCGAGCCGCTGCGCTGCACGATGGTCACGTTGAACGGCACGCCAGTGGCGTCCACGTCCACGCGCACCACCACGCTGCCCTCCACCCCGTTGCGCAGGGCGGCAGGCGGGTAGGAC
>NZ_CAUQPH010000087.1:0-15374 GCF_963519925.1 uncultured Stenotrophomonas sp.
CCGTTGGCCGGCCCCGTTATCGCCTGGGCCGGCCAACGGCCGGCGCTACCGGAATGCGGTGCCCGTCAAAGAGAAGGGCCGCTTTGGCGGCCCTTCGTCTTATTTCAGTTTCGCATCCGCGCGCAGGGCGGCGGCGCGGTCGGTCTTCTCCCAGGAGAAGGCCGTGGCGTTGACCGTGTCACCGGCAGCGTTGAGGTAGCTGAAGTCCTTCGGCTTGCGGCCGAAGTGACCGTAGGCCGCCGTCTGCTGGTACATCGGGTGGATCAGGTCGAGCATCTTGATGATGCCGTACGGGCGCAGGTCGAAATGCTTGCGGATCAGCTTTTCGATCTTGTCATCGCTGATCTTGCCGGTGCCGAAGGTGGTGACCGAGATCGAGGTCGGCTCGGCCACGCCGATGGCGTAGGAGACCTGCACTTCGCAGCGGTCGGCCAGGCCGGCAGCCACGACGTTCTTGGCCACGTAACGGGCCGCGTACGCCGCCGAACGATCGACCTTGGACGGATCCTTGCCCGAGAACGCGCCACCACCGTGACGGGCCCAGCCGCCGTAGGTGTCGACGATGATCTTGCGGCCGGTCAGGCCGCAGTCGCCCACCGGGCCGCCGATCTCGAACTTGCCGGTCGGGTTGATGTGGAACTTGGTGCCCTTGTGCAGCCACTTGGCCGGCAGCACCGGCTTGATGATCTCTTCGCGGACGGCCTCGATCAGGTCCTTCTGCTTGATCCCCGGGGCATGCTGGGTCGACAGCACCACGGCGTCGATGGCGGCCACTTCGCCGTTCTCATAGCGCAGGGTGACCTGGCTCTTGGCGTCCGGGCGCAGCCACGACAGCGGCGAGTTCTTCTTCTTGCGGATCTTGGCCTGCTGCTCGACCAGGCGGTGCGACAGGTGGATCGCGGCCGGCATGAAGCTGTCGGTCTCGTTGGTGGCGTAGCCGAACATCAGGCCCTGGTCGCCAGCGCCCATTTCTTCGGGCTTCTTGCGGTCCACGCCCTGGGCGATGTGCGGCGACTGCTTGCCGATCAGGTTCAGCACGCCGCAGGTGGCGCCGTCGAAACCGACGTCGGAGCTGTCATAGCCGATGTCCAGGATCACCTTGCGGGTCAGCGCTTCGAGGTCGATCCACGCGGAGGTGGTGATTTCACCGGCCACGATCGCTACGCCGGTCTTGACCATGGTTTCGCAGGCCACGCGGGCGCGCTGGTCCTGGGCAAGGATCGCGTCCAGCACCGCATCGGAGATCTGGTCGGCAATCTTGTCCGGATGGCCTTCGGAGACCGATTCGGAGGTGAACAGGTAGCTGGACATCAGGCGTAATATCCTTTGATTCGGATGGAAAGATGGGCGCGCATGATACACGGCAAGTCGCGCCATTGCATTGTGGCCCAGCGGAAGTTGCCCGTGGTTAAGCCGGCGTGCCCACCGCCAGGGCCCGCCGCAGCGCCATTGCCCCCCAGCGTCGGCGCCCAGTGTTCCACCAGCGTGACAACGGCGCCGCAACCCCGGCGACCCCAACAACCCGAACCCCAACGACCCAAACCCGGGCGACCCCCACCCCGGGCGACCCCCACCCCGGGCGACCCCCACCCCGGGCGACCACGGATCGTAGTGACACGCCATGCGTGTCAAAGCCATGATCCTGCGCACGGGACCGCGCCATGCGTGTCAAAGCCATGATCCTGCGCACGCAACCCGCCACGCGTGTCAAACCCATCATCCTGCCCCCGGCTGCCCCCGTAACCGCACTCCCGTCCCGTACCATCGCCCCATGGATTCCCTAAGCCAGATCGTTCTCGGCGGCGCCGTAGCCGCCGCCATCGCCCCCGCCGGCCACCGCCGCGCCGCCCTGCTTGCCGGCGCCGCGCTGGGCACCCTGCCGGACCTGGATGCCCTGCTGCTGGCCTTCACCGCGACCGACCCGGTGGCGCTGATGACCGAGCACCGCAGCTACAGCCACTCGCTGCTGGTACTGCCGTGGGTGGCGCTGCTGGTCTGGTGGCTGTTCAAACGCTTCGGCAACGGCCGGGTGGCCCAGGCTCCCACGCGCTGGTTCTGGGCGATCCTGCTGGCGCTGGTGACCCACCCCCTGCTGGATGCGTTCACCGTCTACGGCACCCAGCTGTGGTGGCCGTTCACGCCGCCGCCGACGATGTGGTCCAGCGTCTTCATCATCGACCCGCTGTACACGGTGTGGCTGCTGCTGGGCTGCGCGGTGGCATGGTTCGCGCGCAGCCGGCCGCTGGCGCAGAAGGCGCTGCTGGCCGGCCTGGTCCTGAGCACCGGGTACCTCGGCTGGTCGCTGCTGGCCAAGCAGCAGGTCGACCGCGAGGCGGACCGTGCACTGGCGGCGATGGGACTGGGCGATGCGCCACGCTTCTCGGTGGCCACGCCGTTCAACACGCTGCTGTGGCAGGTGGTGGCGATGACGCCAGGCGGGTATGTGATCGGCGAGCGCTCGGTGGTGGCCGACCAGGGCCCGATGACCTTCCGCGGGTACCCGTCCAACGTGCAGGCGTTGCGCCAGGCGGCACACCTTCCGGCGGTGGCGCGGTTGAACTGGTTCAACCGCGGCTTCATGCGCGCGCAGGTGGTCGATGGCCGGCTGCAGCTGAGCGACCTGCGCATGGGGCTGGAACCGGACTACACCTTCACCTTCGCCGTGGCGCGCGCCGAGGGCGAGCGCTGGGTGGCGATCCCGCCCGAGCAGCTGCGCCCCGCATACGACGGCGAACAGGGCCGGGCCCGTGCCAAGCGCCGCCTCGGGGCGATGTGGCAACGCATCTGGCACGCCCCGCAGACGCAGGACCGGTAAGCCAACGGGTAGAGCCGACTGTTAGTCGGCTGCGCGCAGCGCGCCGGCGAGCAGCCGACTAACAGTCGGCTCTACCACCGTCAGCAGTACCCGCCATTCTTTTCAATACACCGTCGCGCGGGCCTGCACGAACGAGAAGAAGAACACGGCGTTCGGATCGTTCTGCACCAGGCTGAACTCGCGGCGCATGCCGTCGACCGTTTCCTGGTCCACCAGGCCCGCCTCCAGCAGCGGGTCGGCGGCGGACAGCAGCACCTGCTCCCAGAACGCGATCATGGTCTTGCGCCGGGCCGGGTCGCGGTTGTCGAGGTGGATGGTCTTGATCTCGGTGTGCACGTCGCGGAAGCCACCGGCCAGCAGCAGGTTGCCGAGCTTGGCGCCGACGAACGGGTCGCCGCCGTGGTCGTACTGGAAGTCGTTGAAGGCCATCCAGTAGCGCCAGATGTGCGGCGAGTACGGATCGAGCAGGAACGAGGCGTTCATCACTTCGGTGACGTATACCGGGGAGCCCGGGACCAGCACCCGGCGCACTTCGCTGAGCACGCGGGCCGGGGAGGGCACGTGTTCGAGCACCCAGCACAGGAAGGCGGAATCGAAGTCGCGGGCGCCGAAGGGGAGGTTGCCGGCGTCGGCCTGCAGCAGGCTGTAGCGCTCGCTGCACCACGGGGTCTTCTCCAGGTTGCGGCGCGCGGTGGCCAGCTGCGCGTCGCTGAGGTCGACGCCGGTGACATGCAGGTCCGGGAAGCGGCGCAGCAGGATCTCGGTCTGGGCGCCGACGCCGCTGCCGACTTCAAGCAGGCGCTTGGCGCCGCTGTAGTCGATGTTGTTGAAGATGGTCGGCTCCAGCAACCGGGCCTGGGTGACCAGGCGGTGCTGTTCGGTGTCGGAGAAGCCGTGCAGGTAGGTGGGGGCGGCAATCGGGGTCATGGCGGTCACGTGGCGCTGGGCCGGGCTCGGCATCGGGAATGGATCAGGCAGCGGAGGACAGCGGTTCGCCGGCGGCCAGTGCAGTGAAATAGTCGGTGGTCAGGGCGATCTGGGCGGCGGCATCGTCGGCACGGTTGACGACGGCGCGGAACGCGGCGTTCTCGGGCCGGTCCTTGGCGTACCAGCCCAGGTGCTTGCGGGCGATGCGCACGCCCTGCGGTTCGCCGTAGAAGGCATGCAGGGCGTGCAGGTGGCCGAGCAGGATGTCGCGCACTTCGTCCAGCGACGGCGGCGGCAGCAGGGTGCCGGTGGCTAGGTAATGCGCCACTTCGCGGAAGATCCACGGGCGTCCCTGGGCGGCGCGGCCGATCATGACGGCGTCCACGCCGGTGTGCTCCAGCACGTGCGCGGCCTTCTGCGGCGAGTCGATGTCGCCGTTGGCGATCACGGGGATGCGCAGGGCGGCCTTGATCGCGGCGATGGTCTCGTATTCGGCGCTGCCGGTGTAATGCTGGTCGCGGGTACGGCCGTGCACGGCAAGGGCGGCGATGCCGCTGTCTTCGGCGATGTGGGCGATGCGCGGGCCGTTGCGGTGGTCGCAATCCCAGCCGGTGCGGATCTTGAGGGTAACGGGCACGTCGACGGCGTTGACGACGGCACCGAGGATGCGGGCGACGAGGTCCTCGTCCCGCATCAGGGCGGAGCCGGCCCAGGCGTTGCAGACCTTCTTGGCCGGGCAGCCCATGTTGATGTCGATGATCTGGGCGCCGTGGTCGACGTTGTAGCGGGCGGCGTCGGCCAGTTGTTGCGGTTCGGTACCGGCGATCTGCACGCTGATCGGGTCGGGCTCGCCGGCATGGTCCATGCGGTGGATCGACTTGCGGGTGGTCCAGAAGCGGGGGTCGGAGATGGTCATCTCCGAGGCGGCCAGACCCGCGCCCAGCCGTTTGCACAGCAGCCGGAACGGCTTGTCGGTGACGCCGGCCATGGGCGCAAGCACCACGTTGGGCTGGATGTTGTAGGGACCAATCTGCATGCGGCCATTGTAGTGCCGGCCCATGGCCGGCAACCACGCAGAGCCCTGCGATCCGGCCCCACATTCAGGCCGATCCGGAAGGCCCTGATGCCACACGGGCATGAGCAGATGCTTGACGGTTGCTTCCAGCGCCCCCACCGGTGCGCGATGGTGGCCAGTTGAAACAAAAAACCGGCGCTTTCGCGCCGGTTCCGGTAGCGCACGACCGTTGGTCGTGCGGATTTTCGCGCGTCATTACACGTCCGCGGGCGTGAAATGCGGCATCGCCACGGCGGCGCCTTCCTTTTCCGTGGAGCGGCCGGCGAACTGGTTGGCGAAGCGGACGTGGCGCGAGAACGCGGCGTCCGGGTCCTGGGCCAGGGAGGCGACCAGGGCGCCGTTGAAGGCATCGCCGGCGCCGGTGGTGTCCATCACCTGGACCTGTTCGGCGCCCACCCGGTAGTACGGCTGGGTGTCGCCGCGCAGGGTTTCTTCAGCATGCGAGACGAACACGCCGACCGCGCCCAGGGTGACCACCACGGTGCCGTTGCCGACCAGCTTGCGGCACAGGGCGTGCAGGCTGGCGCCGTCGAGGGCGGCGACGTCGTCGGCGTCTACGCGTTCGCCGACGTGGCGGCCGAGCAGGGCGGCGAACTCGGTTTCGTTGGGGGTGAGGATGTCGGCCAGCTTGAGCAGGCCGATGCTGGACGCGGCGTCGGCGGGGGCGGCGTTGAGCACGGTGGTGACGCCGGCTTCGCGGGCGATGGCCAGGGCCGCTTCGATCGTTTCCACCGGCGACTCGAGCTGGGCCAGCACGACCTTGGCGCCGGCCAGCAGCGCGCGCTGCTGGTCGATGTAGGCGGTGCTGAGCGCGGCATTGGCGCCGGGGCCGATCACGATGGTGTTGCGGCCACGGCTGTCGACGTAGATGCCGCCGGTGCCGGTGGGTTCGCTGCTGGCTTCGGCGCTGAGCGCGAAGCCGTCCTGTTCGGCCAGGCCACGGGCCATGGCGCCGCCGGCGTCATCGCCGAGGGCGCACAGGAAGGTGGTCGGGGCGCCGGCGCGGCGGGCGGCCACGGCCTGGTTGAAGCCCTTGCCGCCGGGACCGGTGCTGTAGCGGCCGGCGATGGTCGCGCCCGGGGCCGGGAGCGACTCGCAACGCCAGACATGATCCACGTTGAAGGAACCGACAACGACGACACTGCTACTCATAAAGATTGCTTCTCTAAAACGGATATCAGCTGAAATGCGTCAGCACGCCGGCGATGGTCGCCGTCATGAAGGTGGCGATGGTACCGCCGAGCACGGCTCGCAGGCCGAACCGGGCCAGGTCGTGGCGGCGTTCCGGGGCCAGACCACCAATACCACCGATCTGGATCGCGATCGAGCTGAAGTTGGCGAAACCGCACAGCGCGTAAGTGGCGATCAGGCGGCCTTCAGCCGACAGCGACACGCCGGGCACCTGGCCGTTGACGATTTCCGACAGTTTCGAATACGCCACGAACTCGTTGATCACCACTTTCTGGCCGATCAGCGAACCCACGGTGGTCGCATCCGCCCAGGGGGTGCCGATCACCCAGGCGATCGGGGCGAGCAGGTAGCCGAAGATCGTCGACAGGTCGGTCGGGCGGCCCAGCGCGGCCTGCAGGCCGGTGATTTCACCCAGCCAGGTCAGCGGTGCGTTGAGCAGGGCGATCAGGGCGATGAAGGCCAGCAGCATGGCGCCGATGTTAAGGGCCAGCTTGAGGCCGTCGCCGGCGCCGGCTGCGGCCGCGTCGATGATGTTGCTGGAGGTCTTTTCGACTTCCATCTTGACCGTGCCGCGGGTCAGCGGGGTGCCGGTTTCCGGCACCAGCAGCTTGGCCACGACCAGGGTGGCCGGGGCGGCCATGATGCTGGCGGCGAGCAGGTGCTTGGCGTAGAAGGCCTGCTGCACCGGGTCGTTGCCGCCGAGCATGCCCACGTAGGCGGCCAGCACGCCGCCGGCGATGTGGGCCATGCCGCCGATCATCATGGTGATCAGCTCGGACTGGGTCATCCTGGCGATGTACGGACGCACGGTCAGCGGCGCTTCGGTCTGGCCGATGAACACGCTGGCGCAGACGCTGGTGGTTTCCGCGCCGGACACGCGCATCACCTTGGTGATCGCCCAGGCCATGCCGCGCACGATCATCTGCATCACGTTGAGGTGGTACATGACCCCCATCAGCGCGGAGAAGAAGATGATGGTGGGCAGCACCTGGAAGGCGAAGATGAAACCGAACCGGCTGGTGTCCATCAGGCTGCCGAAGATGAAGCCGGAGCCTTCGTTGACGAAGCTCAGGATCTTGACGAAGCCCTTGCCGAGCGCATCGAACACGTCGCGGCCGCCGGGGACCAGCAGCACCAGCGCGGCGAACGCGATCTGCAGGGCGATACCGGTGACCACCAGGCGCCAGTCGACGGCGCGCTTGTTGTTGGAGAACAGCCAGGCGATGCCGATCAGCACTGCCAACCCAAAGAGGCCGAAGCCAATCCTGCCCAAACCTTCGACCATGAGACTCCCCTGGGGCGCCGCGAAAAACGGGAAGCCTAGAGCAGCGGCAGGGGCGGAGCAAGGAAAAGCCGCGTGCGGGGGGCGATTGGCCGCGATCGGGCAAGCAACGGCAAGGGGCGTGCCCGCCACGGCTACACTGGTGGGCCGCGCCCGGGCCGCGTCCCGGCGCAGCCAAACGCGTTCAGTTTTCTACCTTTTCCGCAGGAGAATCGCATGCATTACCGCCGCCTGGGCTCGTCCGGTCTGAAGCTGTCGGCCCTGTCTTTCGGGGCCTGGGTCACCTTCGGCGACCAGATCGGGCGCGACGAGGCCCGCAACCTGGTTGCCTGCGCCTGGGACCATGGCATCAATTTCTTCGACAACGCCGAGGGCTACGCGCGCGGCCGCGCCGAGCAGGTGATGGGCGACGTGATCGCCGACCTGCGCCTGCCGCGTGACGGGGTGTGCGTGTCCAGCAAAGTGTTCTTCGGTTCGGTCGACAACCCGCGGCCGACCCAGCACGGACTGTCGCGCAAGCATGTGACCGACGCCTGCCACGCGGCGCTCAAGCGCCTGCGGGTGGACTATCTGGACCTGTATTACTGCCACCGCCCGGACCAGGACACGCCGATCGGTGAAACGGTACGGGCGATGGACACCCTGATCCGGCAGGGCAAGGTGCTGTACTGGGGCACCTCGGAATGGTCGGCGGCGCAGATCCAGGAAGCGGTCGACTTTGCCCGCGCCCACAACCTGCACCTGCCCAGCATGGAGCAGCCGCAGTACAACCTGCTGCACCGCGAGCGGGTGGAGCGCGAATACGCCCCCCTGTATGCCGACCCGGGGCTGGGCACCACGATCTTCTCGCCGCTGGCGTCGGGCCTGCTCAGTGGCAAGTACGACGCAGGCTTCGACCCGGCGTCGCGGCTGGGCCAGGGCCAGATGGGCTGGTTGAAGGACCTGGTGCTGGGCGATCAGGCCGAGCAGCGACTGGACAGGGTGCGCGCCTTCAGCGCCCTGGCCGCCGAACTGGGCCACGCCCCGGCGCAGCTGGCCATCGCCTGGTGCCTGCGCAACCCGAACGTCTCCAGCGTCATCCTCGGCGCCAGCCGGGTAAGCCAGCTGGAGCAGAACCTGGGCGCCCTGGACGTCCTCGAGCAGGTCGCGGACGCCGACTGGAGCCGGGCGGAAGCAGTCTTCGCGCCCTGACGTATCCCCGTAGAGCCACGCCCTGCGTGGCTTCGCGGTGCCTGATCGATCGCGCACAGCCACGCAGGGCGTGGCTCTACCAATAGATCACATCAATCGAAATTCAGATATCGATCATCAATTCCATCAATGAACATGAGAATGGTTGTTGATTGTCAACTGAGAATCATTATCATCTAACTCGTCCCTCGCACGAGTCCAGACGATGAATACTCAAGCTGCTGTACTGCTGCGCCCCGAAACGCTGACCCTTCGCGACCGTCCGGTCCGGGCCGTTCCGGCCGAAGAAGTGATCGACAGCGAGGCCCTGCTCAAGGGTCGCCGCGAAATCCTGATCCAGCACGGTGACCGCTTCTACCGTCTGCGCCATACCAGCAACGACAAGCTGATCCTCACCAAGTAACGGCCTGCCTCCCCCACGGGATGCACCCGCGCGGCCGTGCGGGTGCACCGTGCGCCCGCCGCCCCCACCGCTCTCTCCCCCTCGGCACGTCGCCTGCGACCTTGCGGTCCGGGCGTCGGTCGGGGGTCTCCTTCCGCGCCCAGCGAAATCCGCCCATCCCATGACCCGTCCTGCCGTTTTGAGCCTTGCCGTGTGGCTGGCGCTGCCGCTTGCTGCCCACGCCGCCGCCCCCGCCAGCCCCGATGCCGCCAACGCGCGTGATTTCGATCGCGTGCAGGTCACCGCCACCCGCACCGAACGTGCGCTCAGCGACGTGGCCGCCACGGTCGATGTGATCGACCGCGAGCAGCTGGATGACCACCTGGTCCGCGACATCAAGGACCTGGTCCGCTACCAACCCGGTATCTCGGTGACCCGCAGCCCGGCCCGGTTCGGCCTGGGCGGATTCCGCATCCGCGGCCTGGACGGCAACCGCGTCCTGGTCCAGACCGACGGCATCGCCATGCCCAAGGCGTTCCTGATCGGCAGCTTCTCCGACGCCAACCGCAACTTCACCGACCTGGAAACGCTCAAGCGGGTCGAGATCGTGCGCGGCCCGGCCAGCGCGCTGTACGGCTCCGACGCCCTCGGCGGGGTGGTGGCGTTCGTCACCAAGGACCCGGCCGACTATCTCAAGGACGGCAAGGACAGCCATGTCGGCCTGAAGTTCGGCTACGACGGCGAATGGAACGGCCTGCTTGGCAGCGCGACCACGGCATTCGGCGGCGATCGCTGGAGCGGCATGGTGAACGTCAACCATCGCCAAGGGCAGGAAACCGAAAGCATGGGCGACGTGCGCAGCAACGACCGCACCCGCACCGCCGCCAACCCGCAGGAGCGTGACGGCCGCAGCGTACTGGGCAAGCTGGTGTACGCACCCAGCGAGGGCCAGCGCTTCCGGCTGACGGTGGAAGGCAACGAAGACAGCGTCGACACCGATGTGCTGTCGGCCATCGACCACACCACAACCACCGGCATGCAGGCGCGTGACCACCAGACCCGGGCGCGCGTGTCGTTCGCGCATGAGATGGACAACCTCGCCGCTGGCTTCGCCGACAGCCTGTCCTGGCAGCTGTATCGCCAGGACAGCGAAACCACCCAGCGTACCGACGAACAGCGCGCCAACCGCACCACGCGCCACCGCGAGTTCAACTTCGACCAGCGCGTGTATGGCCTGCAGGCAGCCTTCCACAAGGCGCTGCAGACCGGCGCGGTCGAACACGCGTTGACCTATGGTTTCGATGGCACCTGGACCGAAACCCGGCAGAAGCGGGATGGTTACCAGGTCCTTGCCAACGGCCAGACCAGTACCACGATCCTGCCCGATGCGTTCCCGGTGCGCGATTTCCCGATCAGCAGAACCACCGAGCTGGGCCTGTACGCGCAGGATGAGATGCGCTTCGCCGATGGCCGCTTCTCGCTGGTGCCGGGCGTGCGCGTGGACCACTACGAGCTGCGCCCGGACGTGGATGCGATCTTCGCCGCGGACAACCCTGGCATGCCGGTGTCCGACCTGACCAAGACCAGCGTTTCCCCGAAGCTGGGCATGGTCTGGCGCTTCGCCGATGCGTGGTCGCTGTTTGCCGGCTACTCGCACGGCTTCCGCTCGCCGCCCTACAACGATGTCAACCTGGGCTTCACCAACGTGATGTTCGGGTACACCGCCATTCCGAATCCGGACCTCAAGCCGGAAACCAGCGACGGCCTGGAGCTGGGGCTGCGCCTGGTCACCCCGGCGGCGTACGTGAGCCTGAGCGCCTACTACAACGACTACAAGGATTTCATCGAGTCACAGCGCCAGGTCGGCGTCAATCCGCAGGGTCTGATCGTGTTCCAGTCGCAGAACATCGCCGATGCGGAAATCTACGGTGCCGAACTCAAGGCCGGGGTCGATTTCGGCCAGCTCAGCAGCACGCTGGACGGCTGGTCGATGAACGGCGCGGTGGCCTGGTCGCGTGGCCAGGACAAGACCGAGGACGTGCCGCTGGAATCAATCGATCCGCTGCGCGGCACGCTGGGCGTCGCCTTCGACCGCGACGCGTGGGGCGTGGAACTGCTCGGCACCTTCGCCCGACGCAAGGACCGCACGGCCAGCGCTACCGCGTTCCGCCCTGCCGGTTACGGCGTGCTGGACCTGGTGGCGCACTGGGAGTTCGCCCCGGGGTCGAAGTTCAATGTGGGCGTGTTCAACCTCGGCGACCGCACCTACATCGACTATTCGTCGATCACCTCCACGCTCGCCACCAACAGCAGCGTGATTGATCGTTTCACCAACCCTGGCCGGAACGTGTCGGCCAGCCTTGCCGTGAGCTGGTAGCCATCATGAGCCGAGCCCTTTCCGCATTGCGATCCCCCGACCGGTACCTGCGCCCTGGCCAGTTGCCTTCCCCGGAACAGCTGGCGGCACTGGGCACGGTGCTGTGCCTGTACCGCCGCGAGAGCAGCGAGCTGGGCGGCTGGAAACACGCCGTTTCTGCGCACGCCTGCCAAGGGATGGACAGCGAAGGCATCCGCGAAAGCCTGTGCTTCGCCGACGCACGAGGTCGCTGCTGCTGGCGGCTGTACCTGCTGCCCGACAGCGATTTCCTGGCCTGGGACCGGCTGGTGTCGGCGTTCCCGGCGCGGCCGGAACCGGCCAACGACGGCGGCGTGGCCGAACGCCTGTGGCGTCGCCTGGCCACGCGGCTGGGCGGCGAACCATGGCGGATGTGCGCGCTGCGCCTGCACGTCGGCGACGCCCAGGGTCTGGCCGCCAGCGTCGCCTCGCTGTCGACGCTGGGCGCGACCGCGGCGCGCCGCATCGCGCGGGTCGAGGGCGCCGACGGCGAACTGTGGGTCGACGATGCCAACGTGGTCCCGCTCATCCAACTTTCCTCCTGAGGCAGCTTCAAAGATGAACGTGAAATCCGTAGCGACACGCCACGCGTGTCCCACGCAGGCGCCAGGCACCCCGCAGGACACGCATGGCGTGTCGCTACGCGCCTGCGCAGGCGTTGCGTGGTTGCTGCTTGCCGGCAGCGGCATCGCCCACGCCCAGCCCGCCGACGCGGCGCGCGACCACGCCAGCATCCTGGCGATGAAGGGCGAACACATCGTCGACTTCGCGTTCGACGAAACCGTCCTGCTCAAGCCTGGCTACGAGCGTGCGCCCGCGGTGCGCAGTGGTGGCAACGAAGTGGTGATCGTGGTCGAGGACAGCCCGACGCGGGTCGTGCTGCAGCACCTGCTGGTGGATGGCAAGAGCGGCCATGTCACCAAGCACTGGCGTCAGGACTGGGTGTACGAGGCACCGAGCCGCTTCGAGTTCAGCGCCGACCAGACCTGGCAGCTGCGCGCGATCGACCCGGCCGTGACGGCCGGTGCCTGGACCCAGTGCGTGTATGAAGTCAGCGACGCACCGCGCTACTGCGGCACCGGCAAATGGGAGTACCGCAACGGCGTGGCTACCTGGACCAGCGACCCCGGCTGGCGGCCGCTGCCGCGCCGCGAATACACCCGTCGCAGCGATTACAACGCGCTGGCGGTGGTCAACCGGCATACGCTGACCCCCAACGGCTGGACCCACGAGCAGTTCAACACCAAGATCCTGCGCGGGGCCGACGGCAGCCAGCACGAGATCGCGCGCGAGTTCGGCTTCAACGACTACACCCGCACTACCGAGGTCGACTTCAAGCCGGCCTACGACTACTGGACCGCCACCGCCGATTACTGGGCCAAGGTGCGCGCGCGCTGGAACGGCTTCCTCGGCCAGGCCCCGGGCGTGCACCTGAAGACGAAGCTCGACGGCATGGCGATGATCATCCCGCTGTTTACCCAGGCCCAGCACATCCAGGACGGAAAGAAGGTGAAGGACGCGCAGATCGATGCGGTGTTCAAGCAGTGGGTGGAAAAGGCGCCAGCGGAAACCCGATGACGCAGGCCACCGCATCCCCACCTGATCCGGTGCGGGTGCGGGGGCTGCGCTGGATGATGGATTCGTGGAGGTTTTTCCTCCACGGCAGGCAGCTACTGGAAGAACCTGCAGACAGAGGTCCTTCCTGCCATGCATTTCCCGAACCTGCTCACTGCCATGGTCGGCGCAGCCGCCGCCTTCCAGGGCACGCGCGCCGCGCCTGTTGAAACGCCCCGCAGCGGGGCGCCCCTTGCCCTCAGCGGGATCGACAACGCCGCCCTGCCGCCCGTGCTCACGGCGTCGTTGCACCGCAGTTACGCCGCCTGCCAGCAGCTCATCGAGGGCAATCCGCGCTTGTTCGGTGCCCTGAGCGACACGGGCGCGCAGTCCCTGTGCATCGCCCAGGCAGGACTGGAGGCCGGCTTCGGGCGTGCGCTGCAGGCACGACCGAGCGAAATCGCGTTGCTGCGGGAAGGCCTGCACCGGCTGGCAGGCAGCCGCTCACGTAATCCCATGCCCGCGCCGGTGACCGCGGAACACCCGCTGCAGCACCTGCGCTGGATCAACTTCCAGGACTACCGGCTCAGCTCCTCGACCCGGTATGCCGACCAGCTTGAACGCCAGGTTGCGGTGCTGCGCGCGCATGTTCCGCCGGCCCAGCGCGGCTCGCTGGATGCCGCGCGCCACGCGTCGCAGGCACCGGCGTGCCGCCAGGCGTGGAAACGGCAGCTCCCGGTGTGGGTGCGCACCGAAATCGCCGAACGCAGCAGCCTGGTGACCATGCGCGAAGTCGGCAATCCGGAGTCGCTCAGCCGTGCGCAGGCCGATGCGCTGCGTGCGGACCTTGCACAGATGCGTTTCGGACGCACCGCCATGAAGCAGCGCATGCATGAGGACGCATTGGTGGCGTTGGTGGGCAGCGGGTGAGCGCTGCGCGCTCACTCCTTGAACATCAGGAACGCGGCAACCACGATCAGGCCGAACGCCGCGTAGTGGTTCCACTTCAGCGGCTGGTCCAGATAGAACGCGGAAAACACCGCGAACACCACCAGCGTGATCACTTCCTGCATGCCCTTCAGCTGCGGCGCCGAGTACACCGCGCTGCCCAATCGGTTGCCGGGGACCTGCAGGCAGTACTCGAAGAAGGCGATGCCCCAGCTGACCAGGATCACCATCATCAACGGCGCGCTCTTGTACTTGAGGTGGCCGTACCAGGCGAAGGTCATGAAGATGTTGCTGCCGAGCAGCAGCAACACGGGGTAGAGGTAGGCGGTGAACGACGTGCCGGGCATCGGAAGGTGTCTCGAAAACGTGGGAAGGGCAATGGTAGCCCCGGCCGTTGGCCGGACCACGTGATGCCCTGCCGCCCTGAAGGGCCGGCCAACGGCCGGCGCTACTGTCAGGCTTCCCGCAGGGCCAGCGCCGGCGGGGTATGCAGGATCCGCCGCGTGCCCCACCAGCCGGCCAGCATGCTCAGTGCCACGCCCAGCACGCCGCCTACCAGCAGCGGGGCCCACGGGGGGCTGAGCTGCAGTTCGAACACCTGCCGGGCGACCACGCTGCCCAGCAGCGCCGCTGTGCCCACCGCCAGCAGCGAGGACAGCAGCCCCAGCGCACCGAACTCCACCAGCACCGCGCCGCGCAGCTGGGTGCGGGTGGCACCCAGGGTGCGCAGCACCGCGCTGTCGTAGCGCCGCTCGCCGGCGGTGGCCTGCAGCGCGGCCAGCAGCACCAGCACCCCGGCCAGCAGGCTGAAGCCCATCACCAGCTGCACCGCCTGGGTGACCCGGTCCACCACCTCGCGTACCCGCTGCAGGATGCTGTCGATATCCAGCAGCGATATGTTGGGATGGTCGCGGGTCAGCCCCGCCAGCGCCGGTGCCTGCGCGCGCGGCAGGTGGAAGGCGGTGATCAGGTTGTACGGCGCATCGCCGACCGCGCCTTCGTTGAGCAGCAGGAAGAAGTTGACCCGGAACGAGTCCCAGTCGGCCTTGCGGATGCTGGTCACGGTGAACGTGCGCTCCTGTTCGCCCATCTGCAGGGTGACCGTGTCGCCCAGCTGCATGCCGTAGCGCTCCGACCAGCCTTCTTCGATCGAGGCCTCGGCGCCGGTGCTGCCGGGCGCCCAGTAGCGTCCACTCACCAGCGTGTTGGCCGGCGGGAAATCATGCCGCCAGGAGAAGTTGACCGGACGGTTGGCATCGTCGTCGCCATTGCTGTTGTCCTCGCGCGCCTGGCGTTGCGGCGGTCGCCCGTTGACGGCCAGCAGGCGGCCGGTACTGAACGGCTCGATCCCCGGGGTGCGCACGCCCAGGCCAGCGAGGGTGTCCAGCACCGCCTGGCGCTGCTCCGGCTGGATGTTCATCAGGAAGTAGTTCGGAGTGTCGCTGGGCAGGCGGTCGCGCCACTGCGCCAGCAGCCCCGGGCCGATCACCGACAGCAGCAGCAACGCGCACAGCGACAGGGACAGGCCGACCAGCTGCATCACCGCCAGCCCGCGGCGGCGGGTAAGCGCGGCCAGCCCCAGCTTCCAGCGCCCGCGCAGGCGCGGCTGCAGGC
>NZ_CAUQPH010000088.1:0-15349 GCF_963519925.1 uncultured Stenotrophomonas sp.
GGCAAGACGCCGCCCGCGGTGGCCTCGGCGCCCGCCCCGAAGGTCGGCGGGCTGGGCTGGCCGTTGTCGGGCAACCTGCTGGCGCGTTACGGCGGCAAGCTGCCGGACGGGCGCACCAGCAGCGGCGTCCTGATCGGCGCCGCAGCCGGCAGCACGGTGACTGCCGTGGCCGACGGCACCGTGGTGTTTTCCGACTGGATGACGGGCTACGGCATGATCCTGATCGTGGACCACGGCAACGGCTACATGAGCCTTTACGCCCACAACGACACCCTGCTGCGCGATGCCGGCGGCACGGTGAAGAAGGGCGATGCCGTGGCGAAGGTGGGTAACTCGGGCGGGCAGGGAGTCACGGCGCTGTACTTTGAATTGCGGCGTAACGGACAGCCGGTGGATCCTTCTTCGTGGTTGCAGCGCCGGTAGGTATACGTGTAGCCACGCAGGGCGTGGCTCTACGGGTTGCGGCGTAATGGGCAGCCGGTGGATCTGGTGCGACAGCCACGCAGGGCGTGGCTCTACCGGTGGGTTGTTCAACGGGAATTTACCGTGCGTTCGCGCATAATCGGGCGGCGCATCGCTGGTGCGCCTGTTCCCGTCCCCCGCTCACCCTGGAGTGCTTCATGCGCGTAGCCCGTTCCGCCACCCTGCTGCTGGCCCTGGTGCCGGCGCTGTCATGGGCACAGCAGACCGCCCCGGTTCCGGAACGCGCTGGCGATGCCGCCTCCGCGGAAGAAGCAGTCACCTCGCGCGTGCCGCTGGAGGAAATCCGCCGCTACGTGGGCGTGTACAACGCGGTGCGCGCCGCCTACGTGGAGCCGGTGGACGACAAGAAACTGATGCAATCCGCGATCCGTGGGCTGTTGCTGGACCTGGATCCGCACAGCACCTACTTCGACAAGGAAGATGCCGAGGCTTTCGACGAGCAGGCCGAAGGCGCCTATGAAGGCATCGGCGTGGAGCTGCAGCAGCAGCCCGACAACAGCAGCCTAAAAGTGATCTCCCCGATCGACGACACCCCGGCGGCCAAGGCCGGCATCCTCGCCGGCGACCTGATCATCGCCATCGATGGCAAGCCGATCAGCGCCATCGAGGCCACCGAACCCCTGCGTGGCAAGGCCGGCAGCAAGGTCGTGCTGACCATCGTGCGCGAGGGCAAGCCCAAGCCGTTCGACGTGCCGATCACCCGCGAAACCATCCGCGTCACCAGCGTGCGCAGCCGCATGCTCGAGCCGGGCTATGGCTACATCCGCCTGAGCACCTTCCAGGCCGACACCGGTGCCGATTTCCAGAAGCACGTGGCGCAGCTGCAGCAGCAGGCCGGCGGCACGCTCAAGGGGTTGGTGCTCGACCTGCGCAGCAATCCGGGCGGCCTGCTGACCGCCGCCGTACAGGTCGCCGACGACCTGCTCGACAAGGGCAACATCGTCAGCACCCGTGGCCGCATCTCGATCAGCGACGCGCGCTTCGACGCCACCCCGGGCGACCTGCTCAAGGGCGCACCGGTGGTGGTATTGACCGACGCCGGCTCGGCCAGCGCCTCGGAAGTGCTGGCCGGTGCGCTGCGCGACAACGGACGTGCCCGCGTGGTCGGCAGCCGTACCTTCGGCAAGGGCTCGGTGCAGACCGTGCTGCCGCTGGACAACGGCGACTCGGTCAAGCTGACCACTGCGCGCTACTACACCCCCAGTGGCAAATCCATCCAGGCCACCGGCATCGTGCCGGACGTGGTGCTGCTGCCGGAGAAAAAGCCGGGCGAACAGGACGAGCTGCCCGCCAGCCTGAGCGACTACAGCGAAGCGACCCTGCCGGGGCACCTGCGCGGCGACGACGAAGGGGTCGAAGGCTACCAGGCCGGCGACGTGCTGCCCGGCGACGGCCCGATCAAGGACGCGCTGGCCGAACTGAAACAGCCCGGCTCAGTAGCAGCAAAGCAGAAACCGGTAGCGCCGGCCGTTGGCCGGCCCACGCAGAAGCCCGAACAGAAGCCGGAACCCAAACCCGAAGCCAAGCCCGAAGCCAAGCCCGAAGCCAAGCCCGAAGCCAAATCGGAACCGGAACCCAAACCGGAACCCAAACCGGAACCCAAACCGGAACCCAAACCGGAACCCAAACCCTGAGGTAGCGCACGACCGTTGGTCGTGCGCCGGCGCCACCGCGCCGCGCCTCAGAACCCGTGCCGCTTCCGCAGGCGCCGGGCAATGGCCGCGCGCACGTACACCCCATACCCCAACCCGAACACGAACCCGGCAATGTGCGCCCACCAGGCCACCATGCCGAAGCTGGGGCCGATGTAGGCAAACACCACCTGCAGCCCGGCCCACACCCCGATCAACAGGTAGGCCGGGGCGCGCACGAATTCCAAGAACAGCCCCAGCGGAATCACCACGCCCAGCCGTGCACCGGGGAACAGGGCCAGGTAGGCACCGATCAGCGCCGACACCGCGCCACTGGCACCGATGATGATCTGGTCCGGGCTGCCCATGGTGTAGATCGCAGTGAGGTTGGAGATCGCCCCACCGACCAGGAACAGCAGCATCAGCCGCCACGGCCCCAGCACGCGCTCGGCAGGAAAGCCGAAGATCAGCAGGAAGACCAGGTTGCCCAGCAGGTGCGACCAGTCCGCGTGCAGGAACAGCGCGGTGAACAGGCGCAGCACGCTGCCGTCTTCGAAGGTGGCCCACCAGTCCAGTGGCCGGGTCAGCCCGGTCGACAGCGCGCCCCAGTCCATCCACAGGCTGCGGCGGGCGTCGCCGGGTCGGGAGATCGACCACAGGAACGCCGCCCACAACGTCGCGAACAGCAGGGGCGTGGCCCAGCGGACGGCGGATTTCTTGCGCGAAGGGAGCGAGACGAACATGTGGGCGCTAGCCTACCGTGGGCGGCGGCTGGAGGGAGTAATCGCGGGTTCAGCCTGAATAGCCAAAGCGGCTGATCGCGTTATTGTTTCATTAACCGGTCTGGGTATACTCGCATACGGCGTCGTATGTCGGGAGGGGACTCCGGCGCGTTGTTTCCAGTCTTTCGGGACCGGAAGCGGCGCAGGCGCGCGTAGACAAAACCACACGCATTTCCGGAGAGAACACACGATGCATACCGCTTCCACCCTCGCCCGCGTCACCGCCCTGGCTGTCGGCATCGCCGGCGTGCTGGCCGTTGGCCACGTCAACGCCGCCGCCTTCCAGCTGAAGGAAAACAGCGCCAAGGGCCTCGGCCGCGCCTTCGCCGGTTCGGGCTCCGCCCAGGGCGATGCCTCGATCATGGCCGTCAACCCGGCCGGCATGCGCCAGCTGGAGGGCATGCAGATCCAGGGCGACCTGAGCGCCATCAGCTTCAAGGCCGAATACGAAGGCACCGGCCGCAAGCCGACCGGCCAGCCGCAGACCGGCGGTGACGGCGGCGACGCCGGCATGATCGCCCCGGTTCCGGCCGCGTACTTCCACATGCCGATCGGCGAACAGGCCCACTTCGGCGTGTCGCTGACCGCCCCGTTCGGCTTCAAGACCGATTACGACAATGGCTGGGTGGGTCGCTACAGCGGCCTGAAGACCGACCTGAAGGCGATCGACCTGGGCTTTGCCGCCTCGTACGACGTCAACCCGTACGTGTCCTTCGGCGCGTCGGTGTTCGTTGAGCACCTGACCATCGAACTGAGCAACAACATCGACTTCGGCACCGCGCTGGCCCAGTCCCGCGTGCCGGGCTTCGCCCCGGGCAGCGCCGATGGCAAGCTGACCGTCGAAGGCGACAACAACGCCGTGGGCTGGACCGTCGGCGGTCTGTTCAGCCCCGATGAGAACACCCACATCGGCTTCAGCTACCGCTCCAAGGTCGAGCACAAGATCACCGGCGGCGACGCTACCTTCGACGTGCCGGGCAATGCGGCTGCCGTGCTGGCGGTTGCCCAGCCGGGTCGCTTCGTGACCACCTCGGGCAAAACCACCGTGACCCTGCCGGCCTCGGCCACGATGAGCATCACCCACAACGTCAACGACCGCTGGACCGTGATGGGTGACGTCACCCGCACTGCCTGGTCGACCGCGTTCGACCAGGTCACCATCGACTACGCGTCGGCGCAGCCGGACTCGGTGCTGGAATTCGGCTACCGCGACACGACCTTCGTCTCGCTCGGTACCGACTTCAAGCTGAGCGACACCGTCACCCTGCGTGGCGGCGTGGCATACGACCAGACCCCGACCACCGACGCACACCGCGACGTCCGCGTGCCGGACACCAGCCGCAAGTGGCTGTCGCTGGGCGTGGGCTGGACCCCGTCGGCGAACACCGAATACAACTTCGGTTACACCCACCTGTTCACCAGCGACCCGAACGTCATCGTTCCGGCCACCACGAACAACCAGGGCAACTCGCTGAACGGCAAGTACAAGGTCCGCGGCGACGTGCTGGCGGCCTCGTTCAACTACAAGTTCTGATCCACGGCGTTCGCGCCGGGTAACACCGGAAGGCCCCGCGCAAGCGGGGCCTTCTGCGTTGTGGGTCGGCAATCGGATGCGAAACCGGATGCGAAACCGGATGCGAAACGGTATGCGGACCCGGATGCGGACCCGGATGCGGACCCGGATGCGGACCCGGATGCGAAACCGGATGCGAAACCGGATGCGGACCCGATTGCGAAACCGCACCGGTAGCGCCGACTGTTAGTCGGCTGCTCTACGCGCGGTCTACGGCTTCATGCGAACGGCAGCCGACTGACAGTCGGCTCTACCCGCACGCGGGCGAACGTCCTGCGGCTTACAACGGCAGCCGACTGACAGTCGGCTCTACCCGCACGCGGGCGAACGTCCTGCGGCTTACAACGGCAGCCGACTGACAGTCGGCTCTACCCGCACGCGGGTGAGCGTCCTGCGGCGTACAACAGGCCCTGGCGCAGCTGTGCCTGGAAGTCGCGGTTGCGGTACAGCGCCGCGTCATGCCCCAGGCCGGTGTACCAGCTGCGGCCGCCATCGAAGGCGTGGCACCACGCGATGGGATGGTCGGCGCCCATCGTGCCGCCCTGGTACAGGCGTTCGTCCACCGTGGCGATCACCTGCACGGCAGGACGCGGATTGCTGCGGTAGTTGTACAGCTCGTCGCGCACCGGCCACGCGTTGCCGTGCGCCTTGCCGTCGCGCTCCGGCTGCACCCGGCTGAACTGCAGGCCCTCGGGGTGGTTCTTGAAGTAGGCGCCGACCAGCTGCCCATACCACGGCCACTCGTACTCGGTATCCGCCGCCGAATGCACGCCCATGAAACCACCGCCGCCGCGGATGAAGGCCTGCATGGCCTGCTGCTGCGTCGCGTCGAGTACATCGCCGGTGGTGTTGGCGAACACCACCACCCGGTAGCGGGCGAGGTTGGCGTCGTTGAAATCGGCCGGGTTCTCGCTCTGGTCCACCGTCAACCGCTCGCGCTCCGCCAGCAGGCGCAACGTGCTCACCGCCGTCGGGATCGAGTCGTGGCGGAACTTGGCGGTATGGGTGAACACCAGCACGCGCTCCGAGGCCGCCGCCATGGCGGCCGGAACGGTGGACAGGCACATCGCCAGCAGGATCGGCAGGACAATCGGGCGCATGGCTGGATCATGCCACAGCCACGTACAATCCCGGTCCGCGCCGACCCGGACCGTCCGGCACGCGGCGCAGGGACCGCTCCACGATCCATGACAAGGACACCACATGTCGCCCGTTCTACTCCGCACCACCCTGGCCCTCGGCCTGTCCGCGCTGGCCGCACCGGCCTCCGCCGCCGATTTCGCCGCCTGCTTCACCCTCACGCCCGGCCTGCGCTGGTCCAACGGCGATGAGACGCTGACCATCGAGCAGGCCACCTTCAACGGCCAGGACGCCATCAAGGTGCACAGCGCCGGTGGTGGCGTCGGCATGGCCAGCTATTACGATGCCAGCGGCCGGCAGCTGCTGGGCGAGGAGCGCTATGGCATTTCCGCATGGGGTGGCGACGCCGCCCAGCCGGTGATGACCGACACCTTCAAGCCCGCGCCGACCTTCCCGGAGCGCGCGAAGCCGGGCGAGCGCTTCCAGCTCAGCGGCCAGGGTGAGCGCACCCACCACGTCGAGGAAACGGTCACCCCGATCGACTACGACGGCTTCACCGACTACACCTTCGTCGACTTCGAAGACGTGCAGGCCGAGGTCGACAATGAACCGCGCACCTTCAAAAACAGTTGCCACCTCACCGCAACCTTCGAAGACAACCGCATCGAAGCCTGGTACGCGGCCGGTTTCGGCCGCATCAGGTTCGAGCGCTACATGGGCGAAGAGCTGCTGATGCGTGATGAGATCGAAGCGATCCACGCCGACTGAAGCGACTGCGGCAGACACGAAAAACCCCGCTTTTCAGCGGGGTTTTTCATTGATCCGACGACAATCCGAGCGCGGTAGAGCGGGGCTCTGCCCCGCTGCCGGAATCAATCGCCCAGGGTCAGCAGCGAAGCATTGCCACCGGCGGCCGTGGTGTTCACGGTCACGGTCTTTTCGGTGGCAAAACGCAGCAGGTAGTGCGGACCACCGGCCTTCGGACCGGTACCCGACAGGCCCTGGCCGCCGAACGGCTGCACGCCCACCACCGCACCGATCTGGTTGCGGTTGACGTACACATTGCCCACGTTGATGCGCGAGGAAATGCGCTCCACGGTTTCATCGATGCGCGAATGCACGCCCAGGGTGAGGCCGTAGCCGGTGGCGTTGATCTGGTCGATCACCGCATCGAGCTGGTCGCCCTTCCAACGGATCACGTGCAGCACCGGCCCGAAGATTTCCTTGTGCAGCTGGTCCAGGTTCTTCAGTTCGTACGCGCGCGGCGCGAAGAAGGTGCCATGCGCGGCGGCTTCGCTGAGCTCGGCCGCAGCGATCAGGCGCGCTTCCTTTTCCATGCGCAGCGCGTGTTCCTGCAGGATCTGCAGTGCATCGGCGTCGATCACCGGGCCGACGTCGGTGGACAGCAGGCCCGGGTCGCCGATCTTCAGTTCGGCCATCGCACCGGCGAGCATGGTCATCACCTTGTCGGCGATATCGTCCTGCACGAACAGCACGCGCGCGGCCGAGCAGCGCTGGCCGGCCGAGGTGAAGGCCGAACCGATGGCGTCCTTGACCAGCTGTTCCGGCAGCGCCGAGGAATCGGCGATGAAGGCATTCTGGCCGCCGGTTTCGGCGATCAGCACGCCGATGGCGGCGTCGCGTGCGGCCATCGCACGGTTGATCGCGCGCGCGGTGTCGGTCGAACCGGTGAAGGCCACGCCGGCCACGCGCGGGTCGGCGGTGAGCGCCGCGCCGACGGTGGCGCCATCGCCCGGCAGGAACTGCACCACGCCGTCGGGAATGCCGGCATCCAGCAGCAGCTTCACCGCGTAGTAGCCGATCAGGTTGGTCTGTTCGGCCGGCTTGGCGATCACGCTGTTGCCTGCGGCCAGCGCAGCGGCAACCTGGCCCAGGAAGATCGCCAGCGGGAAGTTCCACGGGCTGATGCACACGAACACGCCACGACCGTGCAGCTGCAGCTCGTTGGATTCGCCGGTCGGGCTGGGCAGCTTTTCGGCGTGGCCGAACTGCTCGCGTGCCTGCTTGGCGTAGTAGCGCAGGAAGTCCACCGCTTCGCGCACTTCGGCGATGCCGTCGGGCAGGCTCTTGCCGGCTTCCTTCACGCACAGCGCCATGAACTCCGGCATGCGTGCTTCCAGCTGGTCGGCCGCATGCTCCAGGATCGCCGCGCGGCTGGCGGCCGGGGTGCGGTTCCACTGCGGCTGCGCGGCCACGGCATTGGCCAGCGCCTTTTCCACGGTGGCGCTGTCGGCCGGCTGCCACTGCCCGATCACCTGGCGGGTGTCGGCCGGGTTGATCACGTTGACCAGCGCGCCGGTCGGCTGCGCACCCGGCACCAGCGGGGCGGCCTGCCACGGCTTGACCGCCGCGTTGAGCTGCTCGGCCAGGGCGCGCAGATCGTTGTCGTTGGCGAGATTGACGCCCATGGAGTTCTTCCTGTCGTGGTTCTGGCTGCGCAGCAGGTCGACCGGCAGCGGGATTTTCGGGTGTGGAATGGAATCGAACGAAGCAACCGCTTCAACCGGATCGCGGATCAGGTCGTCGATGGCCACGTCTTCGTCGGTGATGCGGTTGACGAAGCTGGAGTTGGCGCCGTTCTCGAGCAGGCGTCGCACCAGGTACGGCAGCAGGTCTTCGTGCGAACCCACCGGCGCGTACACGCGGCACGGCACGTTCAGGCGGTTGGCCGGCACCACTTCGGCATACAGGTCATCGCCCATGCCGTGCAGCTTCTGGTGCTCGTACTGGCCGCCCTTGGCGATCGCCTTCACCGCCGCGATGGTGTGCGCGTTGTGCGTGGCGAACATCGGGTACAGCGCGTCGGCGTGCGAGAACAGGCGCTTGGTGCAGGCCAGGTAAGACACGTCGGTGTTCTGCTTGCGGGTGAACACCGGGTAGGCCGGCAGGCCGTCGATCTGCGCGACCTTGATCTCCGCGTCCCAGTAGGCGCCCTTGACCAGGCGCACCTGCAGGCGGCGACCGATGCGGCGGGCCAGGTCGGCCAGGTAATCGATCGTGTACGGGGTGCGCTTCTGGTACGCCTGCACCACCACGCCGAAGCCTTCCCAGCCGGCCAGTGAAGCATCGCTCACCACCTTCTCGATGATGTCCAGCGACAGTTCCAGGCGGTCGGTTTCCTCGGCATCCACCGTGCAGCCGATGCCGTAAGACCTGGCCAGCTGCGCCAGCTCCAGTACGCCGGGCACCAGGTCGGCCATCACCCGCGCGCGCTTGGCGTGTTCATAGCGCGGATACAGCGCCGACAGCTTGATCGAGATGCCCGGTGCCGCGTTGACGTCGCCGTCCGGACGGCCGCCACGGGCCTTGTGGTCGCCGCCGATGGAGTGGATCGCGCGGCGGTAGTCTTCCAGGTAACGCTTGGCGTCCTTCATGGTCAGCGCGCCTTCGCCGAGCATGTCGAACGAATAGCGGTAGCTGGCGTTGTCGCCCTTGTGCGAGCGCGACAGCGCTTCGTCGATGGTGCGACCCATGACGAACTGATGGCCCATGATCTTCATCGCCTGGCGCACGGCCAGGCGGATCACCGGCTCGCCCACGCGGCCCATCAGGCGTGCGAACGCACCGGGCACGTCGGAACGGGTGGCATCGTTGATCTGCACGATGTGGCCGGTGAGCATCAGGCCCCAGGTCGAGGCGTTGACCAGTACCGAATCACTGCCGCCCAGGTGTTTCTTCCAGTCCGCTTCGCCGAGCTTGTCGCGGATCAGCTTGTCGGCGGTGTCCTGGTCGGGAATGCGCAGCAGCGCTTCGGCCACGCACATCAGCAGCACGCCTTCTTCGCTGCCGAGGTCGTACTGGCGCATGAAGGCTTCGATCGCGCCCTGGTCCTTGGCGCGCACCCGCACGCGCGCCACCAGGTCGGCGGCGGTGGCCTGCACGGCGGCCTGTTCGTCGGCCGGCAGGCGTGCCTGCGCCAGCAGCTCGCGCACGTGGCTGGCCTCGTCCTTCATCCAGGCATCGGTGATCGCCTGGCGGAACGCATTGGGAACGACCGGCAGCTCGGGTGACAGCAGCGGCGGGCGGGAGGCGCCGGACGGGGCCGGGGCAGGGGGAAGCGCGGAAGATGCGGTCATGCCGGTTGGCTCATGGAGAACTTGACCATTTTAATCGCTTTTTCATCCCTGGAAACAATCGGCAAGGCACTGCCGACGTCGTTCATAGCCTTTCATACAGGGGGATTCGGCGGATCAGGCAGGGCTGTCAAAAAGTGTGCCGTTTCCGTCAAATCGGCCGCCGATGCTTATGCTGTATTGCACCATCCCTGAAATTGTGAATGCACCCTTGCGGCTCGCGCGACAGCAGGGCTACCATCGAGACGTTTCCCGCGGCAGGAAAACGCGGTTGCGACATGATCGAGGTGCTGACAGCTCCGGACGGATCAGGAACGCAACTGCGGCTGCGTCCCCCACGGGCGCTCGATGCCCGGCAGTTCGTCCTGTTGTTTGCTGTGTTGGCGGGGGTGATGTGGCTGGTGGCCGCCCTGGGCTGGTTCACCGGCAACGTGTTCGCCCCCTTGTTTGCGCTGCTGTACAGCCTGTTGCTGGCAGCGGCACTGCGCGCGTTGTGGCGCAGGGGTGAACGGCAGGAAGAAATCCGGGTAGTGCCGGCGTGCGTGGAGGTGATCCCCGCACCCGGTCAATTGCCGGTGTTCAGCGCACATCCGCATTGGGTGCGCCTGCTCGCCGACGAAACGAGGGTCCGGCTTGCGTCCAGCGGTAGGCAGGTGGAAGTGGGGAGTTTCCTCGCACCAGCCGAACGCCAGGCACTGGCAGAGACACTAGAAGGCTTGCTCGTGGCCAGCGATGGCTGCAACCGACGACGCTAAGGGTCTAGGCAATGAAGCAACGCAGAAAGTGGGGCACGCAGTTCGCAAAGGCAGTGGGGTACGGGGCAGCGCTGATGGCGCCGGCACTGGCGTGGGCCCAGGCGGCCGACCCGGTTCCGTGGCAGCTGAACATGGGCAAGGGGGTCACCCAGAGCTCGCGCCTGGCGTGGGAATCCAACATGTTCTCGCTGTGGGTGTGTACGGTCATCGGCGTGCTGGTGTTCGGCGCGATGTTCTATGCCATCTTCAAGTTCCGCAAATCCAAGGGCGCGGTCGCCGCCACCTTCAGCCACAACACCAAGGCCGAGGTGATCTGGACGGTCATTCCGGTGCTGATTCTGGTGGTGATGGCCTGGCCGGCCACCGCCAACCTGATCAAGTTCTACGACACCCGCGATGCCGAAATGACCGTCAAGGTCACCGGCTACCAGTGGATGTGGAAATACGAATACCTGGGTGAGGACGTCAGCTTCACCAGCCGCCTGGACCGTGAATCGGACCGGGTCCGGCAGAGCGGCAAGGTGCCCGACCGCGAAACCCACCCGCACTACCTGCTCGACGTGGACAATCGCCTGGTGTTGCCGGTCGACACCAAGGTGCGCTTCGTGATCACTTCCGACGACGTGATCCATGCGTGGTGGGTGCCCGCGCTCGGCTGGAAACAGGACGCCATTCCCGGCTTCATCAACGAGGCCTGGACCAACATCGAGCAGGTCGGCGTCTACCGCGGCCAGTGCGCCGAGCTGTGCGGCAAGGACCATGGCTTCATGCCGATCGTGGTCGAGGCGGTGTCCAAGGACGACTTCCAGAAGTGGCTGGCGGAAAAGCGCCCGAAGGCGGCCGATCCGGCGCCGGCACCGGCCGCGCCCGAAGCCACCCCGGAGGCAACGCCTGCTGCCGCACCGGCGGCACCGGCAGTACCGGCGCCCGCGCCGGACGCGGCGCCGGGCAACGCCTGACATCATCGAACCGCGCGCGCCGCACGGTGCGCGTGGCTACCAGCGGAACCAATGAGGTGTAGTTGCGATGGCGCATACCGCAGTTGATCACGACGGGCATCACGGGCATCAGCAGTCGTTCTTCGAGCGTTGGTTCTTCTCGACCAACCACAAGGACATCGGCACGCTGTATCTGCTCTTCAGCTTCATCATGTTCATCATCGGTGCGGCGATGAGCGTGATCATCCGCGCCGAACTGATGCAGCCCGGCCTGCAGTTCGTGAAACCGGAAACCTTCAACCAGCTCACCACCGTGCATGCGCTGGTGATGATTTTCGGCGGCGTGATGCCGGCCTTCGTCGGCCTGGCCAACTGGATGATCCCGCTGCAGGTGGGCGCGCCGGACATGGCGCTGCCGCGCATGAACAACTGGTCATTCTGGCTGCTGCCGGTGGCCTTCAGCCTGCTGCTGCTCACCTTCGCGCTGCCCGGCGGCGCCCCGGCCGGTGGCTGGACGCTGTACCCGCCGCTGTCGCTGCAGGGGGGCTACAACGTAGCGTTCACCGTGTTCGCGATCCACGTGGCCGGCATCAGTTCGATCATGGGCGCGATCAACATCATCGCCACCGTGCTCAACATGCGCGCCCCGGGCATCGACCTGCTGAAGATGCCGATCTTCTGCTGGTCCTGGCTGATCACCGCGTTCCTGCTGATCGCGGTGATGCCGGTGCTGGCCGGTGCGGTGACCATGCTGCTCACCGACAAGTTCTTCGGCACCAGCTTCTTCAACGCGGCCGGCGGCGGCGACCCGGTGATGTTCCAGCACATCTTCTGGTTCTTCGGCCACCCGGAGGTGTACATCATGATCCTGCCGGCGTTCGGCGTGGTCAGCGAGATCATCCCCACCTTCAGCCGTAAGCCGCTGTTCGGCTACCAGGCCATGGTCTACGCCATCGCCGCCATCGCGTTCCTGTCGTTCATCGTCTGGGCCCACCACATGTTCACCGTGGGCATGCCGCTGGGCGGCGAAATCTACTTCATGTTCGCCACCATGCTGATCTCCATCCCGACCGGGGTGAAGGTGTTCAACTGGGTGAGCACCATGTGGCGCGGTTCGCTCACCTTTGAAGCGCCGATGCTGTGGGCGGTGGCCTTCGTCATCCTGTTCACCATCGGCGGTTTCTCCGGCCTGATGCTGGCCATCGTGGTGGCCGACTTCCAGTACCACGACACCTACTTCGTGGTCGCGCACTTCCATTACGTGCTGGTCACCGGCGCGGTGTTCGCGCTGATCGCCGCGGTGTACTACTGGTGGCCGAAGTGGACCGGGCGGATGTACAGCGAGTTCTGGGCCAAGGTGCACTTCTGGTGGTCGATCGTGTTCGTGAACCTGCTGTTCTTCCCGCAGCACTTCCTGGGCCTGGCCGGCATGCCGCGGCGCATTCCCGATTACAGCGTGGCCTTCGCCGACTGGAACCTGATCAGCTCGATCGGTGCGTTCGGCATGTTCGTCACCCCGTTCATGATGGCTGCGATCCTGATCGCGTCGCTGCGCAACGGCGAAAAGGCGGCCGATCGTTCGTGGGAGGGCGCACGTGGGCTGGAGTGGACGGTGCCGTCACCGGCTCCGGCGCATACCTTCACCGTGCCGCCGACCATCCGCCCGGGCGACCTGGCCCACGACGACATCATCCATTGAGGCGCGCATGCAGGACATGACCGACCCCGACTTCATCCAGCGCCGTAAACGCGCCCGCCGCACCGCGCTGTGGGTGGGCGCGGTGGCCGTGCTGGTCTATGTGGGCTTCATCCTGAGCGGGGTGCTGGGCAGATGAGCGCACCGCGCCCCGCCACGCCCGCGCCGCATGCCGGGCTTCCGCGCCTGATCGGGGTGGCGGTGGCGGTGTTCGTGCTGACCTTCTCGCTGGTGCCGCTGTACCGCATCGCCTGCGAAAAGGTGTTCGGCGTGCGCCTGGAGCGCGGGCCGGGCGCCGACGCGAGCGGCGCCCCGGCGGCCGCCCGGCGCACCGTGCGGGTGGAATTTGACGGCGGGGTCAATTCGAAACTGCCGTGGGCGTTCCATCCCGAGCAGTTGAGCATGGACGTGGTGCCCGGCGAGCTCAACGAGGCGCTGTACTACGCGCGCAACGACAGCGACCGCCCGCTGGTGGGCAGCGCGGTGCCGTCGGTGGCACCGGCCAAGGCCTCGGGCTACTTCAGCAAGACCGAATGCTTCTGCTTCACCGCGCAGACCCTGGTGGCCGGCGAGAAACGCGACATGCCGGTGCGTTTCATCGTCGACCCCGACCTGCCCGCCAACATCAAGACCATCACCCTGTCCTACACGTTCTACAAGAACGACGCGCTGTCGGCGCAGCTGGCCACGGCAGCTCCGCCGGCCAGCGCGCGCTCGGCACCCTGATACGTACCTGGATACCGACCATGGCCGCACAGCACAGCCCCGACGCCAACGTGTACTTCGTGCCCACCCACAGCAAGTGGCCCTTCGTCGGTTCCATCGCGATGATGGTCACCATGGTGGGCGTGGCCAGCTGGCTCAACGACGCCGGGTGGGGCAAGTGGACCTTCTATGCCGGCCTCGCGATGCTGGTGCTGACCCTGTTCTGGTGGTTCAGCGACGTCGTGCGCGAATCGCAGGCGGGCCATTACAACCGCCAGGTCGACGGCTCGTTCCGCATGGGCATGGTGTGGTTCATCTTCTCGGAGGTGATGTTCTTCGGTGCGTTCTTCGGCGCGCTGTTCTACACCCGCACCCTGGGCCTGGCCTGGCTGGGCGGCGCCGGCGACGGGGTGATGACCAATGAACTGCTGTGGGACGGCTACTCGGCGGCCTGGCCGACCAACGGCCCCGGCGCCATCGGTGGCCACTTCCAGACCATCCCGGCCTGGGGCCTGCCGCTGATCAACACCCTGATCCTGCTCACCTCCGGCGTCACCCTGACCATCGCCCACCACGCGCTCAAGGCCGGCCACCGGCGCCAGCTGCTGGTGTGGCTGGGCATCACCGTGCTGCTCGGCATCTTCTTCCTGACCCTGCAGGCCGAGGAGTACATCCACGCCTACAAGGAACTGAACCTCACCCTCGGCTCGGGCATCTACGGCTCCACCTTCTTCATGCTCACCGGCTTCCACGGCGCGCATGTGCTGCTCGGCACGATCATGCTGATGGTGATGTGGTTGCGCGCGGCCAAGGGCCACTTCACCCGCGACAACCACTTCGGCTTCGAAGCGGCGGCGTGGTACTGGCACTTCGTCGACGTGGTCTGGCTGATGCTGTTCCTGTTCGTCTACGTGCTGTAGCCGCCGGCGTCAGCCGCCGATGCCATGCGGCTTGATCCAGCCGCCGTAGATGCCGATGGCCACCAGCACGATCAGCGCCACCGAGACCGCGATGCGGCGGGTGAGCGCATTGACGGTGCGCTTGGTCTGACCGCGGTCGACCAGCAGGTAGTACAGCCCGGCGCCCAGATTCCAGACGATGACGATCAGAAACGCGATTACCAGCAGGGTCTTCAACGAATCATTCATGCGCGGCTCGAGGGCAGGGCGGGTACGCCTATCTGACCGCGTTTCGACGGCGTTGTCATGATGCGCCAGCACACGCGCCTGATCGGCTGGGTGGCTGCCGTGCTGGTGATCGTGGCGTTCTCCCAGCTGGGCCGCTGGCAGCTGCAGCGCATGCACGAGAAACAGGCCCTGCTGGACCAGCAGCTGCCTGCTCGGGCGCAGTCGCTGACCCTGGCCGACGCGCAGGCCGCGCCGCCGCAGCTGCGCTGGGTGGAGGATGAGGGCCGGTTCCTGCCCGGCACCGTGCTGCTCGACAACCAGACCCGCGCAGGGCGCGCCGGGATCAAGGTCTACCAGCCTTTCCGCAGCGCCGCCGGCGCGCACGTGCTGGTCGACCTCGGCTGGCTGCCGATGCCCGCCGACCGCCAGCTGCCCCCGATCACCCCGCGTGCGGGGGCCGCGCGCATTGCCGGCCTGCTCGCACC